>CAZVEL010000100.1:0-7296 GCA_964626305.1 uncultured Treponema sp.
TATGGACAGGAGACCGTTGTGGAAGGCCGGCTGCAGCGCGCACCGTTCCAGCTTGAATCATTCAAAACCCAGGAACGTTCGTATAATCCCGAAAGTGCATCACCATTTGCGTTCACCATTACCGCAACCGGGCCGGGAACCGCACGGATTGTCATAACTGATATTGAAGGACAGACAGTCCGCACTCTTGAATCAGGAATATTCACCTCACGGACAACCACCGTGCTCTGGGACGGGAAAAATTCCACCGGTATCACGCTTCCGGACGGACTGTACACCGCAACGGTTACCCTGGAAGCCTCGGAGGGAACCATTCCAGCAGGAACGTCTCTCACCGATTCTGTCCCCGTGTATCTGGACCGTTCGGTGGTATACCGCTTTACCTCGGCCATATCTGGAACCGGATCAACCGGGCCGGTTGTATCAGCTTCTCTCATGCCGCCGGCGGCCATGACGGTAACCACCTTTACACATTTTTCACAAGACTATACTACGCCGGGTCTTTCATTCGTTGCGGGGATTACCCGGAATCTTGAAGCAGGAGCCATGGCAGCGATTCCTGTTGGAAGCAGCGGCACCGGTGACCTTAATTATACCCTTTCACTCAAGACAGGCTTTTCGAGTCCGCTGCACAGCCTGGCCCTGGGCCTTGCCTACAACCGGGAACGGGGATTTCTTGCCGGACCGGCCTATGAACTCAGAATAGCCAACGTCACTATGGGAGTACATGCCCACGCAATCATCACCGGGAACGGCGGAATCCTGTACAAACCCGATGTTGCCACAGCGGCCGGTTTTGCCCTTCGGGCATTTTTGGGTCCCGTTGCCGTTGGAGGCTGGTTCCGCATGGAGAGCGCGCCTTTCGGAAACGACCTGACCCTGGATGAACAGATTTACAGCGGCGTGATGATCAAATTGCTTGTCCCGGGAACCGGTCTGTTCGTGTCCGGAGACGGCGAAGCACACTGGAGTGGGTCTGGCGGAAAAGCGGACTACAGCGCAACCGCGGCCTTCGGAATTCATTTCTGAAAACCGCCCGGAAGCCCCGTCTTGAAAGAGGATAGTCTTTCCGCTATCATGAAAAAAATACGAGTATAATCACTTTCGATAAACAGGAGTAACGTATGAAAATATCTGCATTGCAGACTGCCCGCTACGGGTACGCACCCAAACTTCCCGCTGTTCTGGCCGGAAAACCGGAAAGCGTCGCCATTGAATCGGGAAAACCCACTCAGGCAATCGCCGATCAGGCAGAACTGAAAAAATTGTTTGAACACACCTATGGGAAGCCTCTGGTAACCTTCGTAAAAGGAAAAAACCCCGCAGTAAAAAAAGAACTCCGGGTTGGAGTAATTCTTTCAGGCGGACAGGCCCCCGGCGGACACAATGTTATTGCCGGACTCTATGATGGCTTAAAAAAAGGGAATGAAAAATCACGCCTCTTCGGATTCCTCAGTGGACCGTCCGGGCTGATCGACGGAAAGTACGTCGAGATCAAGGACAAGCGAATGGACGAGTACCGCAACACCGGCGGGTTCGATATCATCGGTTCAGGCAGAACCAAGATTGAAACCGACGAGCAAGTTGCCTCTTCCATGGCGACCGCAAAGAAGATGAAACTCGACGCCATCGTCGTCATCGGCGGAGACGATTCCAATACCAACGCCGCCCTTCTTGCCGAGCACTTCATGCGCGAAGGCCACAATACCCGGGTTATCGGTGTTCCCAAGACAATCGACGGTGACCTCAAGAATGCGATGATTGAAACCTCCTTCGGATTCGATACCGCGACCAAAACCTATTCTGAAGTTATCGGAAATATTGAACGCGACGCGAACAGCGCGAAAAAATACTGGCACTTCATCAAAGTCATGGGCCGCTCCGCGAGCCATATCGCACTCGAATGCGCTCTGCAGACACAGCCGAATATCTGCCTCATTTCCGAAGAAGTGGAAGCAAAAAAAATGACCCTTCGCCAGATTACCGACTATCTCTGCTCCGTAATCGTGAAGCGCGCAGAAAATGGTGAAAACTTCGGTGTAATCCTCATTCCGGAAGGACTTGTTGAATTCGTTCCCGAAATGAAACGCCTCATTGCCGAGCTCAACGACCTCATGTCCGTGAAAGCCGCCGAGTTCAACAAGCTCAAAGGATTCGAGGCACAGGCCTCCTGGCTCGCAAAGAATCTGTCCAAAGCATCCGCAGAAACCTTCAAGGCACTCCCGGCAGCCATTGCCCAGCAGTTCCTGATGGACCGTGATCCCCACGGAAACGTCCAGGTCTCCCGCATTGAAACCGAAAAACTCCTTATCTCCCTCGTGGAAACCAAACTCGCCGCGATGAAAAAGGCAGGAACCTACAAGGGCTCATTCAGCTCGTACAACCACTTCTTCGGCTACGAAGGCCGCTGCGCGTTCCCCTCGAATTTCGATGCCGACTACTGCTATTCTCTCGGCTACACCGCGTTTATCCTGATCGCAAACGATCTTACCGGATACCTTTCCTCCGTACGCAACCTGACTGCTCCCGCGAAAGAGTGGATTGCCGGTGGAGTTCCCCTTACCATGATGATGAACATGGAACGGCGCCACGGATCAAAAAAACCGGTTATCCGCAAAGCGCTCGTTGAACTCGACGGAAAGCCCTTCAAGGCGCTTGCCAAAAACCGCCCGGTCTGGGAAGTAAAGACCAGTTATGTCTTCCCCGGAGCAATCCAGTACTACGGACCGGATGAGGTATGCAATCAGCCCACTCAGACACTTCTTCTTGAGCGCGGACGGAAAAAAGCCGCTGCTCCAGCGAAAAAGGGTACGGCAGCGAAGAAATCCGCTCCGGTGAAAAAGTAAGCACTGCTGCCAATATTGTTGGAAAATAAACCATGAAAACCGGGGTCCTGGACCCCGGTTTTTTTTCGGTGGAAACGGTAATTGCCGTACAGGATATTTTGGCCTATATTAGAAGATAACAGGGAGAAAAAAATGCGTTTATACAGTAGATACCAGCTTGTTGGTTATATTCTCATTGCCGTTGCCGTTACCATGGTCGGCTCCTTTGTTCTCGGCAATGCTGTTACAGAAAAGGATGAACCTGACCTCATACAGATTATTCCAGAAACTGATTCTGAACAGGGCGTATCACTCAGGGAGAATGTACCCGCATATGCCCTGACTGCGGACGATTCAGTCTCGTATACCCAGGATGAGCGGCAGAACATCACCGTCTATGAAAAGGCGAATGAAGCCGTTGTGAATATAACAACCGAAGTGGTGGGAATCAACTGGTTTCTCGAACCGGTTCCGCAGGAAGGCGGATCTGGATCAGGTTCAATCATAGATACTCGGGGTTTTGTTGTTACCAACAGCCACGTTATTTCCAATGCCGTGAAAATCTACATTTCTCTTTCGGACGGGAGTCAGTATGAGGGAGACGTTGTGGGTGTTGACCGGGAAAACGACATCGCGGTACTCAAATTTGATCCACCGGAAAAGGAAGTACTTACCACAATTCCCTTCGGCAGTTCCGAAGGTCTCAAGGTTGGCCAGAAAGTTCTTGCCATAGGGAACCCCTTCGGTCTTGAACGGACACTCACGACGGGGATCGTCTCGGCGCTCGGCCGTCCCATCAAGACATCGTCCAACACGGTTATCCGGGACATGATCCAGACCGACACGGCGATCAATCCGGGGAATTCGGGAGGCCCGCTTCTGGATACCGCCGGACGGATGATCGGTATCAATACCATGATTTATTCCACCTCCGGAAGCTCTGCCGGCGTAGGTTTTGCGGTTCCGGTTAACACCGCGAAACGGGTTGTTTCCGAGCTCATCCAGTACGGAAAAGTACGCCGGGGAACCATAGACGCGGAACTTGTACAGCTTAATCCGTCAATTGCAAACTACGCCAAACTTTCTGTGCAGCGGGGTCTTCTTGTGTCCCGGGTTGGCTCGGGAAGCAACGCCGAAAAAGCCGGACTCAAAGGCGGCGCAACGGCTGTCCGCTATGGCGCCGGCCGTTCGAGTTCCATCATCTATCTCGGTGGCGATGTGATTACCGCGGTAGACGGGGAACCGGTGGAAAGTCTTGCCGACTATTACTCTGCTCTCGAATCGAAGAAGCCTGACGACAAGGTTCGGGTTACCGTGTTGCGAGGCAAGAACCAGCTTGACCTGACCGTACAGCTGGTGGAACGTAAATAATGCGTCCATTTACTGTTATCTCGGATTATGAACCTGCCGGTGACCAGGGGCAGGCTATAGATACGCTTTCCGCCGGTATCCTTGCAGGAGACCGGTTTCAGACACTCCGAGGGGTTACCGGTTCGGGCAAGACCTTTTCCATGGCGAAGATCATCGAAACGGTACAACGGCCGACCCTCGTCATCAGTCATAACAAAACACTCGCAGCCCAGCTCTATCGGGAATTCAAGGGATTTTTCCCGAACAACGCCGTCGAGTACTTTGTATCCTATTACGACTACTACCAGCCGGAAGCCTATGTTCCGGCGCGGGACCTGTACATTGAAAAGGACGCGTCCATCAACGAAGAAATAGATCGGCTTCGTCTTTCGGCGACCTTCAGCCTCATGGAGCGAAACGATGTAATCGTTGTTTCAACCGTTTCCTGCATCTATGGGCTCGGTTTGCCCGAATCCTATCGCGATCTGCGTATTCATGTTGAAAAGGGAATGGTTCTTGATCCCGACGAACTCAAGCGGAAACTGGTTACCCTGCAGTATGAACGAAACGACGCAGTCCTTGAACGGGGACGATTCCGCTCCAGGGGGGATGTGCTTGAAGTATTCCCCGCATACCTTGAAGAAGCATACCAGATTGAATTTGACTGGGAGGAAATTACCCGCATCAGAAAGTTCCATCCGGTTTCCGGAGAAACGATTCTCGAGATGGACGAGCTTTCCATTTATCCGGCCAAACACTTTGTCATGAAAGAAGACGCGATTCCCCGTGCGGTGGAATCGATCAAGGAACAACTGGACGAACAGCTGGAGCGTTTCCGTATCCAGGGCAAGGTGCTCGAAGCAGAACGTCTTAAAACCCGAACCGAATATGATCTTGAAATGCTTCAGGAAATGGGATACTGCCCTGGAATAGAAAACTATTCGGCGCCCATAGCCGGGCGCGCGGTAGGCGATCCTCCGGCCACCCTTCTCCACTATTTCCCGGACAATTTTCTCCTGTTCATGGATGAAAGCCATGTTACCTGGCCCCAGGTGGGCGCCATGTTCGAGGGAGACCGATCCCGAAAACAGAACCTGGTAGACTTCGGCTTCCGCCTTCCCTGCGCGCTCGACAACCGCCCTCTCAAGATAGGCGAGTTCGAGTCCATGATACACCAGGCGGTATTTGTTTCGGCGACACCCCGCGATAATGAACTGAAACGCTCCACCCGCGTAGTAGACCAGGTGATCAGACCTACCGGCCTCATTGATCCGGTTATTGAAGTGCGGCCGAGTGAAGGGCAGATGGAAGACATTTACCGTGAAGTAACCGGGCGGATTGCCCGTGGAGAACGGAGTCTCATCCTGACCCTGACAAAACGCATGGCGGAAGACCTCACCGATTACCTCACCTCGCTCGGCCTCAAGGTGAAATATATCCATTCAGAGGTGGAAACTATTGAACGGGTGGAAATCCTCAAAGGGCTCCGATCCGGTGAATTCGACATTCTGGTGGGAATCAATCTTCTCCGCGAAGGAATCGATCTTCCCGAAGTTTCCTTTATTGCCATCCTGGACGCCGACAAGATCGGATTTCTCCGGTCGTCTACCAGCCTGATCCAGATAATCGGACGGGCAGCACGCAACGTAAACGGACGGGTCGTTATGTACGCAGATCATGAAAGCAATGCCATGCGCGAAGCAATTGGAGAAACCGACCGGCGCCGGTCAATCCAGGAAGCCTGGAACAAGGAACACGGTATTACCCCGACCACGATAAAAAAAGCGATTGGCGACATTCTTACCCGGGAAACCGAAATCAAGCGGGAAGCGGCGAAAACAGAATCTGATGTTCTCGTTCACAGCCATAACCTGTTCGTCCCGGCAGACCGCAAGCGTCTTATAAAGGTACTGGAAAAACAGATGGCGGAATACGCGGAAACACTGCACTTCGAAGAGGCTGCCGTAATCCGCGACCGGATAGATGAAATAAAACGGATGGGATAGACCTTAACGAAGCAGAACCAGAAGTTCGCGCTCGAAATCGGGCGGCGATATTGAGCCTGAAAGGAAAAGCCGTATGAGATTCTGGATCTCTGAAGGGAATTTCTTCCAGTACACCGTGGTCCAATCACCAACGGCGTCACGAAGCGCGGCTTCGTCAGCAAGGCTCATGGCACCAGTACTGTATGCGATGAACTGGTTGATCATCTCATACATGAGATCGGGCTCTATCCCGTTGATAAGCCCTTTCCGAGCAAGCCCCCGGTAATTGGCAGCTCCCGGTATCTCCGCGTCGGTGTTGTCGGATGAAGTACCGTCGGGAATCCAGGAATCAACAAGTTCAGCCATTTGTTCTTCCGTCAGTTCGGGAGCTTCTTTCCGGATCAGATCCACGGCATATTCACGAAACGTCTTGCGGATGGAGAACATGCTCTGGTCAATGGAATCCTGTACCGCATCCGACATTTTCCGCGCGGCCCGGTCCGGATCCAGTGAAATGATACCGGTGGAAGCCTCAAGATCCTTGCGGCGCTGTTCCACGGCCGCTTCTACCGCGTCCATTTCCCGTATTCCACACCGGTTGAGTATGTAGTCGAGCACCTGCATGAGCTCGTTTGGCTTATTCTTTCCGACCATAGGTAGTAGGGTAGCCTCTTTGCCGGTATTTCTCAACCCAATTTTACTGCTGCCAATATTGTTGGAACTTTTTTTGCCGTTTCCGGTCTTGACCCGGCGCCGGTCCACGATTATGCTTCCAGATACGATGGAACTTGAAATACTCGGCTCCGGAACCAGCCATGGTATTCCGGTAGTCAGCTGCAGCTGCCCGGTCTGCACGTCGCAGGATCCCAAAGATAACCGAATGCGCACAAGCGCCCTCGTCCGACTGGACGACGGAAAAGCATGTCTTATTGATGCAGGCCCCGAATTCCGTATTCAGGCCCTGCGAGCGGGAATTACCTCGCTTGTGGCAACTTTTATTACCCATTCCCATGCGGATCATCTGCACGGACTGGACGATCTGCGTATCTTTACCCGAAAAAATTTAATGCCGATCTGGGCGGAAGAGTCCTGTGTGCGGGATATCCGCGCCCGCTTTTCGTATGTATTCCATAAAA
>CAZVEL010000101.1:0-2295 GCA_964626305.1 uncultured Treponema sp.
GGCAGGCCTTGTGGTAGCGGACTTGTTCCGCTCAACCCGCAGCGAGATGCACCGGCATATTGCAGCCGGACCCGTTGTTGCCCTTGATGACGGAGGCCCCGGACGTGTCATGGCAGACTATTGCATCGACACCATCCCGTCTCTCGGCTTTTCACACCGGCCCAATGTGGAAGACCCGGGTTTTTTGCGCCTGCCCATGAACCGGAAAACGCCGGCTGCCGTGCGAAACCCCGGCTCAGATGGAAACCCCAGCTCAGATGGAAACCCCGGCTCAGCTGCGTCCCCGGCCGGCGCCCTGTCCGTTCTCGTAACCGGTGGAGGCCGTGATGAAGCAGGCCTCGCAAAACCCGCAGCGGAAGCTGCGGCGCGCCATTTTCAGCGCGTTACCCTGATTACCCATGATGGGAATCCCGGAGAGCCTGCGAATTACCTGACAATCGCGCCGGTCCCCGATCTCCGGGAACATCTCGCGGAGTTTGATCTGGTGATAACCCATTACGGCCTAACCGCTTTTGAAGCGCTTGCCGCCGGATGCCGGGTTATTCTCTTTTCACCAACCCGATACCACTGGCGCCTTGCGCGGAAAGCCGGCTTCGCTGCCTTTCCGCCGGGAAAACCATCTTCCCGCAACCTGGAAAAAATACTCCGCCGGGGTATACCGGTTCCGTCGGTAATTACGCCTGCTACGGAACAACGGAACCTTGCCGGACACCTCGGAATGCTCACCGTGGCGAAACGCATCTCCTGCCCAATGTGCGGTTCCGGCCGAACCCATGACCGGATGATCCATCGCCGGGAAAGGGACAGTATTGCACGCTGCGGAAACTGTGGCATGCTCCATGTTTCCTTTCAGATACCGCGGGACTTTTCGTACAACCGTTCCTATTTTTTTGAAGAATATCGTTCCCAATACGGGAAAACGTATCTTGACGATTTTGATAATATCCGGGAACAGGGCCGTAAGCGAATGTCCGCCATAGTCCGGTTGCAAAGAAAGCATGTTCCTTCGCTTCCGGAAAACCAAAAGCGTCTTGTTGATATTGGATGTGCATACGGACCCTTTCTTGTAGCAGCACAGGAAGCAGGATGGAAACCGGCTGGAACAGATATTTCTGGAGAAGCGGTGGAATGGGTCCGTACCCGGCTTGGTTTCCCGGCAGTTTATTCGGCATTCCCTGCCTTCAGCGACGAACTTTTGACTGAAAACCGGCCATTCGCCGCCGTGACCCTGTGGTATGTAATGGAGCATTTTGAAGACCTGGAACCGGTTTTTACTAAAATACGTCAGCTGCTTATTCCCGGCGGTATTCTCGCTTTTTCAACACCTTCAGGATCGGGGATTTCCGCCAGGAAAAACCGGCGGAAATTTCTGGACGCGAGTCCGGCTGACCATTTTACAATCTGGGAGCCGGGACGGGTGCGGAACCAGCTTGAACACTACGGGTTTCGAACCGTACATATTCGCTCCACCGGGCACCATCCCGAACGCTTCCCCGGATGTTCGGCAATAAAACCGGGATCGGTGTTCTGGAAGGTGCTTTTACTGATATCCCGGATATTCCGCCTGGGTGATACCTTTGAAGTGTATGCCATAAAGCGGGGAACCCTGGAGGATGTCCAATGAGTAAACGGATACTGATACTCGGAGCTGGAGAGATGCAGGGTGTTTCCATCAGAATCGCCCGTTCGCGCGGCTGGAAAACTGTTGTTATTGACGGAAATCCCGACGCACTCTGCCGTTCACTGGCTGACCATTTTGAGCCCATTGATCTCAAGAATATACCGGCAATCGTGGAATTCGCGTTGGATTTACAGAAAAACGGCGGCCTTGATGGGGTATTCACCGCGGCAACCGATTTTTCAGTTTCTGTTGCGGCTGCTGCTGCCGCCTGTGGTTTGCCCGGTCACCGTCTTGATGCTGCGAAAAACGCATCCGACAAACTGCGCATGCGCTCCTGCTTTGCGGACGCCGGCGTTCCCTCGCCCCGATGTATCGGCGTTACGCGTCCGGATCTTTCGACTATTACCGAAACACTTGCTGCCGCCAGGATACCATTTCCTGTAGTGGTAAAACCTGTTGACAGCATGGGTGCCCGCGGGTGTATCCGGGTAAACGACCCATCGACGCTGGAAGCAGCCTGCGTCGACGCTCTCCGGTATTCACGGAGCGGTAAGGGTATTGTGGAAGAATACATGGAAGGACCCGAGTTTTCGGTTGAAGCACTCATTTTCGATGGCGAATACCACATGACGGGATTTGCCGACCGGCATATCTTTTTTCCTCCGTATTTTATT
>CAZVEL010000102.1:0-1936 GCA_964626305.1 uncultured Treponema sp.
GGGGAGGCAGTCTTGCAGAAGCCGCCTGCATCGGAGGTGCCGCCTGCGTCCAGAGTAACCTGGGGTAGAACCGGCCGGCAGGAACGCGCACAACGTTCATTTCATCGAGCCTGCCAAGGCGCCGGTCGAACTCGCCTTCGTTGGTCAGGCTGCGGGTGACGGATGCGTTCAGCAATCGCCACAGAGCGGATGAAATAAAGAGGCTCCGGCCTTCCAGGGGGACATCTTCGTCATCGAGCTTTTGAGCGGCTACGTCGATGGCTGCCAGCACATCGCCGGCACTTGAAAGGGCCGCACCGGTTGTGGTCTGGATGTTTGCGGTGCCTGCCCAGGCAGCAAAGCGGGAGGCGTCGATCTCCGGCACAACTGCGGTGCGGATGTATTCGCCTGCGAGTGTACCGAACGCCATGCCGAGGGTTTCCTCGTTGTCCATGCGGTCAATCGAAAACGCCCGGCCGCGGGACTTGGTGAGCTGGATGGTCTCCCAGGCGCCGGTGACGTCACCAGCCGGGTAGCCGGTGGCAGTGTCATAGGTACCCATGCCGACCATTGAGGTTTTGAAAATCTGTACTTCATTGGCAGCGCTGTGGTCCAGCTGCCGGATCTGCGAGTCCAGGAACGCGGTTACGGATGCGCTCTTATAGACTTCATCGAGAATCGGTAGAAATTTTTCTGCAAGGGCAATGCTGTTTGCCATAATGATCTCCTTGGATCAGGCTGTCATTCCCCGACAGGCAGGCCCGCAGCTTTCCGGGCACTCACGACCATCGCATCTGACAGCACATTTTTGCTTTGTCCGCCCGTGACAATCTTTGGGGCGGGCTGATCGGATTCGAACAGATAGTCGTTTTCAGATTTGATCGCTGTCAGTTGTTCGCCGAGTCCGGAGATTTTTCCATCCTCGGCCAACTTCAAGAGGTCGATGTTCAACAGGGCCTTGACTGCCGTGGGGTTCTTCGCTTTCGCTTCTCCCAGGGCGCCTTCCAGCGCATGTTGGAACTTCAGCTGCTGGATTTGTGTCTCAGATTCCTGCTTGGCCTGCTCAAAAGCCTTTTTATACTCATCGGCTTTGGCTTTAATACCGTCCACGTCAAGTTCTTTGAAGCCCTCAATCGTGGTGTTGGCTTCTGCCAACTGGCCCTGAACCGCCTCAATTTGTGATTGTGCTTCGGCAAGCTGTGTCTTGTGTGCTTCGATGTCCTTGCCGTGGAGGATCATGAGCTGCTTCTGCAGGTCTTCATCCTCGATGCCAATCCCGATCAAATCTTCCTTTTTCATCTGTTCCCTCTCTCTGCATCTACGGTTTTTAGGTGGTCCCGCTTCACCTGATGCCCCGGCCTTTTACGATCCCGGATTTCGAATTTGTGAAACAAAAAAGCGCCACACGTTTCCAGGAGCAATTCCTGAAAAAGTGTGGCGCTTCTGCGTCCCACTATGGCTTAGGCGTCCCGCCCGAAGGCGTGGCGCTGTTGTCTATGGATTCATCTTACCATAAAAAAAAAAGTTATGCAATAACAGAAAATACGTTCTATAATGGGGCTCAGGAGGGCACACATGGCAAACGAAACCCGCATATACGATTCGGAAAAAAGAATGCGAAAGATGATCAAGGAGTGGAACAAACTGGGGTGGAGAGTTGTTTCTTCATACGCGGTCGATCAGGGATACAAACCGGTCAAGACCGGCTGCCTGGGATGTTTGTTTCTCCCCTTGGCGTTACTGGGTAAGCGGAAGCCGAAGTACCACGTAACGTATGAATGGGTAGGGGATCAACAGTATCGACAATCATAGCCCCTTAATTTCCTTGTCGTACCAGGAAATATACTGTTTGCACAGAGAATACATGAGCTGCAGGAAGGCTCTGAATTCCCTACTCATAGATCTGTTCCCGTACCCGCTGCCGCTGTAAGCCGGTCTGGTCGAGGAAATCTCTCAT
>CAZVEL010000103.1:0-3002 GCA_964626305.1 uncultured Treponema sp.
ATGCCATTGAGCTTCGCGTGCATCCAGTCATGATAGAAAAAGATCACCCCCTGGCAACGGTGTCCGATGCCTTTAATGCGATATACATCAAGGGAGAAAGTCTCGGAGAGTCCATGCTCTACGGGCGCGGGGCAGGGGAGCTCCCTACCGCTTCGGCCGTGGTGGGAGATATAATGAATCTCGCATTCCGGGATGCTTCCTCCTTCAATCGTGATACCGAATTTGCCCTCAACGACCGAAAGGTCATGTCAATAAATGAATGTTTTACCAGCTTTTTCATCCGCTGTGTTGTGGACGATGCCCCAGGAGTACTCGCGAAACTTTCCAATATATTCGCGACCAACGAAGTAAGTATCCAGGCCATACAGCAGATTGACGCGGAATCCGGCAAGGCAACCATAACCATTGTAACCCATCGGGTAAACGAAGAGAAGATGCGCGCTGCCCTCAATGAAATTGAAGGACTCCCCTGTGTGCAGCAGGTTGCCTCGGTTATCAGGGTCGGACTCGGCGATGAACAACTGTGATTTAGTCTCTTTACTTATCAGGGAAAATCTACGAGATTTATGCACATGACATACGACACAATAATAATCGGAAAAGGACCGGCGGGAATTTCCGCCGCAGTGTACATCGTACGTTCGGGGCATTCCGTTCTCGTACTCGGAAAAGACGCAGGCGCGCTCAAACGGGCGGAATCAATCGAAAACTATTACGGTTTCACTGAAGCCCTCACCGGTGCGGAACTTGCTGCGCGTGGTGTGGCGCAGGCTGAACGTCTTGGGGTGGATGTGCGCTGTGAAGAGGTGGTTCATCTCGGCATGGAAGAACTCTGGTCGGTTAAGACCGACGCAGAACAGTACACGGCGAAGAGCGTTCTCCTCGCGCCCGGCAAGGAGCGTACCGCGCTCAAGGTTCCCGGATTCAAGGAATTCCGCGGCAGGGGAATCAGCTTCTGCGTTACCTGTGATGGATTTTTCCATCGCGGGAAAAAACTTGCCCTGCTGGGAGCAGGGGAATATGCCGCGAACGAGTATGCCGAGCTTGGCGCTTTTACTACTGATCGTGTTGTTTTTACGAATGGGGCAGAGGTAACCGGATCTTTTCCGGAAGACACACACTTTGTTACCGATAAAGTTGTCGCATTTACCGGTGAAGATTCCGTTTCCTCAATAACAACAGAAGACGGTACTGAACATGCGGTTGAGGGCGTTTTTGTTGCGATTGGCACGGCGGGAGCCGCGAGTTTTGCTGCGACATTGGGAATTGAACTCAACGGTACCGACATTGTAGTTGATGATCATTACATGACTAATCTGCCTGGAGTTTTTGCCGCGGGAGATTGTACCGGCGGGTTCCTGCAGATTGCAAAGGCTGTTTCAGATGGCGCACATGCCGCAAAATGTATCAATACCTGGCTCAAGAAACAGTAACTGTCGCATGAAATCCTCCTGTACGCTCCCGGGCAGCCGTTCCGGCAGGGCTTGCGGAATGTAGCGTAAATTGCTATATTTTGCACGATTTATCACGCCTTGTTATTAAAATTCCCCAGGAGGAACAGTATATGATCAAGACAATCAAGGATATTGAACTGGCCGGCAAGCGTATTATTATGCGCGTGGACTTCAATGTGCCCATGAAAGACGGTGTTGTGCAGGATGATACCCGTATTACCGCAGCCCTTCCGTCTATCAAGCATATTCTCGAGCAGAAACCCCGCTCCATCGTTCTCATGAGTCACCTGGGTGATCCTGCCAAGGACCCCAAAAAGGCAAAAGAGAAAGCAGAAAAGGATGGCAAGACCTTCGACATGGACGCGTTCATCGCCGGCAAGCACCGCATGAAGCCCGTTGCCGAATATCTTTCTGAAAAGCTCGGCCTTCCGGTTGCCTTTGCCGATTCCTGCATGGGTCAGAAAGCTGCAGTTGACGCGCTTCCTGAAGGTGGCATTCTCATGCTCGAAAACACCCGCTTTCATAAAGAAGAAACCTCCAAGGATCCCGCCGAACAGGAAGTGCTCGCGAAAGAGCTTGCCGCCTACGGCGATGTCTATGTAAACGACGCGTTCGGTACCGCCCACCGTGCCCATGCTTCAACCGCGACTATCGCGAAGTTCATGCAGGTAAAGGTTGGCGGATTCCTCATGGAAAAAGAGGTTGCCTATCTTGAACCCATGGTTACCAATCCTCCCAAACCCATGACCGCAATCATCGGCGGTGCCAAGGTGTCTTCAAAGATCGCGGTTCTCGAAAGTCTGCTCAAGAATGCATCCGCACTCATCATTGGCGGTGGCATGGCCTATACCTTTCTCAAGGCACAGGGTCATACTGTGGGAAAATCCCTTGTTGAAGACGATTTTGTTGATACCGCGAAGATCCTGCTTGCCGCGGCTTCGGCAAAGAACGTCAAGATCATTCTTCCGGTGGATCATGTATGCGGCGACGGATTTGCTCCCGATACTCCGGTTACCACTGTGGATGCGCTCGATATTCCCGACGGGAAGATGGGTATGGACGTTGGTCCCAAGACCCGGGCCATTTACAAGGAAACCATTCTCGCGTCGAAGTCCATCATCTGGAACGGTCCAGTCGGTGTATTCGAGTTTGATGCATTTGCGAAGGGAACCGGCGATGTTGCCCACCTCGTTGCGGATGCGACTACCGCGGGTGCGATGAGTGTTGTCGGCGGTGGAGATTCTGTTGCAGCGGTCAACAAGTTTAACCTTGCCTCAAAGATGAGCCATGTATCAACTGGCGGCGGCGCATCGCTTGAATTCCTCGAAGGAAAAACCCTTCCCGGAATCGCCGCCCTTGAAACCAAATAATCATACCAAATCAGGAGACTATACGATGAGAAAAAACTTTATTGCCGGCAACTGGAAAATGCACAAAACCACTGGTGAAGCAGTCGCACTTGCGAAAGATCTCGTATCCGCGCTCGCCGGCGGACCCAACAAATACATGATCGCCCCTTCCTTTACTGCGCTCGACGCGGTGTCGAAG
>CAZVEL010000104.1:0-2319 GCA_964626305.1 uncultured Treponema sp.
TCCGCGCTTAGGGTGTAGAACTCGACTGCTTCGTGGAAGCGGCGCATGACGGCGCGGTCCAGGGATGTGGGGGCGTTGGTGGCGCAAAAGAGGACGCCCTGGAATTCTTCCATGCGGGTAAGGAATTCGTTGACGAGGGTCCGCTCCCAGTTCCTGGTGGCGTTTTCGCGGGAGGAGAAGAAGGAGTCCGCTTCGTCCAGGAGAAGGATGCTCCGGGTTTCCTCCGCCTCGCGGAAGACTTCGGCTACCTGTTGTTCGGAGATGCCGACCCAGGGGGAGAGGATGTCGCTCGCGCGTTTTATGAGGAGGGGTCTGCCAAGTGTTTCGGCGACGTGGCGGGTGAATCCGGTTTTGCCGGTACCGCTTTCCCCGTAGAGGAGGATACGGAGGCCCGTTGACATTTCGATTCTGCGCTCTTCGGCGTCGTAATAGCGTGTGACGGCTTCAACAATTTTGGTAGCATCTACGGAAGTATTGAGCGCGTCCAGGCTGTACGCGGTTCCGGTTTTGGTGCGGAAGGGAATTTGGCCGGTAATGAGGCGGCTGTTCGCCTCAAAGAGGCTTTTGACCCGGCGGAGAAGTTCGCTTTTGGCGTCGGCCGTGTCGGCGAGGAGTTCCGCGGGAAATGAGGCGATGGTCTCGGCAAGGAAGGTGACGCTCGCCGCATTGAGGCCGCTCCGGGCGGCAATGGAGGCGATCTCTTCAACGGTATCCGCGTTCAGGGCAAAGGGAATGAGTTTCGCGACGGCTTGTTCGCGGATGGCCCGGGGCGGGAGGGCGCTGAACTCGATCGAATAGGTGAAGCGGCGTTTCGTGGACGCGTCAATCTGCTGGACGCGGTTCGTGATCCATATGATGGAACATTTTGTGTTGTCCAGAATGTTGTTAACCCGGCTCTTTGATCCCTGGGCGCCGCCTCCGAAGAACGAAAAGAATCCGCCCGGATGCGTGGAAAGGATGGTGTCGGCTTCGTCCACAAGAAGGATCATGTCTTCCGCGTGGCCCGAGGCTGTAATAAGCGCGATGCGGAACAGGTCGTCCTTGCCCCGGAAAGAGTCCCCGCTCTGCCGGTATTCGTAGAGGGTTTTCCCGGCCGCTGTGGCGAGTGCACGCGCGTACTCGGTTTTTCCGGTGCCTTCCTTGCCGTAGAGAAATACGTTCGCCGGTCGGGGCGCGGCAAGGAGGGCAAGGACCGTGTCTTCCTTTACCCGGTTCACGTAAAAGGATTCAAGGGGATACGGGTCTTTGTCCGAACGGACGCATTCGTCTTCATGGATTGTTTTGCTTCCCGGTATGGTCAGATAGGGGACGATATCATCGTTGAGCGCAAACTCATATCCCCGGCGCGCGCTTGACACTTCAAGAATGCCGTTCCGGCGGAGTATCCCGTCGGATCCGAGCCGTTCACAGATGGTTCTGCGGGGAATATGGAACAGATACTCGAAGGAAAGATACTGTTCGTTCCGCGTCCATTCGTCCACAAGATATTCGAACTTTTCGTTGAGCACGTAGGTCAGATAGACACTGATGATCGAAACATCTTCCCGGTCAAGGGAAAAGACGCCGGCAAGGCGTTCTACTGCCGGGGAATACAACAGCGGTCGGAGCACGTTGTAGCAAGATTCCTGATCGCGCACAGCGGCGACATCGATGCCGTCGTCGTCAAGTGATGCGGCAAGCTCTTCGCGAACCCGGTAAACAATCGCAGCGCGGTCGTTTCCGGACCACGCGGCCTTGTAGAATTCACGGAGGATGTCTTCCCGGGGAATGCAGGGCTTTTTTTCATTGAGCGCCGTTTCCCGCAAATCGCTTCCGATATCCTCGTCGTCTTCCAGAACCTGCACAGCGATACGCGCCGAATCGCGAACGAGGGAAAGGATGCGCTCTTCGGGGAGGACGGACAGAAAAAAGCTGATAAAATTGTCCGTAAAGCGGTGATGTTCCACGAGGGCGCAGGCAAAATACCGCACGAGCAGGGTTCCCGCAAAGTCTCCCTGCGGTACGTCCACAAACCGGCTCAGCTGCCCGATGTCGTCCGTATTGTGTTTTCTCATGTTCTACCTCCTGATCTGACCTGAAGTCTATCCGGGAGGTGACACAAAAATGGTTGCAGTTTATACGGCTGGCGGGTAAATCACGTTTATTTTCGGTACGCGGCGGCGAGGGCTTTCGCCTCTGCGGCAATATCAGATGCAAGATTTTCCGGCTCCAATACCCGTGCCCCGCTCCCGAAGGAGAGCGCCCAGCGTTTTATTTCGGTATAGCCCGCGGCGGTAAAAGAGAGGATGATGCCGCCGTCCGCGTCTTCTTCCACACGCT
>CAZVEL010000105.1:0-4407 GCA_964626305.1 uncultured Treponema sp.
ATCCATGGGAGAAGAATCCCGGCGGGCCGAACGCGTTGCCCTGCTCTCTCCCTACCAGATAAATCAGAACCTCATGAAAAAATGCGGAAACGATACGGCCATATTCCTTCATTGTCTCCCGGCGGTAAAAGGTGAAGAAGTAACCACCGACATCATTGAAGGCCCCATGAGCCGTGTTTGGGACCAGGCTGAAAACCGAAAACACACAATAAAAGCAATTATGCTTGCAACAATCTGATATGCGGATATATAATTAGTATGACACTGGAGGTTTTACCATGAAGAAAATTATGCTCCTCATGCTATCTTTTATACTTGTATTCGGTTGTTTTGCCCTGTTGCCTGCAGCTGCAGAAGAATCGGACTTGTATTACGTCAATACACAGATTCTCAGGATTTTCCCGCATAATTTGGGATATTATGTTATATACCGGCGTGCCGGACTGAAAACCGGCGAAGTGTTCATACCGCATGAATGGTTTGACCGGAGGGACAGCCGGGCAGTGCTCAATCTCATTGAAGGTGATATCAATCCCTATCTGACTTTTGTCATGAGAAACGGAGAATTTGACCATGTCCGTGTCTGCGCCATGAAGAATACCCGCCACGGAACATGGGGAACCATTTCCGAGAACACCATTCCGCAGGAACGTTTCCAGATTGAAACGCTGAATCCTGAATTCTGACCGTTTTGACAACCATTTCCCTGATAACCGAAGCCATTCGCCAGGAATCCCTGGACGGATGGCTTTTTTGTAATTTTGCCCATCGTGATCGACTCACTGACCATACTCTGGGCCTTGATCCTGAATCCGTGTCAACGAGGTCCTGGTTTTATTTCCTTTTGGCAACCGGCGAAGCGGTGCAGGTGGTACATTCCATGGAATCTGGCATCTTGCAGACCCTTCCCGGATCAGTTCAAACGTATAGCGGACGCGAAGAACTGAGACGGGTACTCACCGCTTTCTCCGGGCAGAAATTCGCTATACTCCATGATCCGGTCCTCACCGTACTTTCTACCGTAAGCGGAGGACATCTTTCTACGATTGAATCCTGCGGAATACAGACGATGAGCGCCGCCGGTGTTTTGCAGCGGATCAACCTGTTCAAAACAGATTCCGATTATGCCTCTCATGAAGAAGCGGCTGCTATCCTGTACAAAACGGTTTCGCACACATGGCACCATCTTTCTTCGCTCATAGCGGCCGGCAATACAACAACTGAAGGTGCCATACGGGATTTTATGCTGGCAAATATGACCGGTTCCGGCTTGATCACCGATCATCCGCCCATTGTTGCCGCCGGTGCCAATACGGCCGATCCCCATTACAGCGTGCCGGATAATCCGGATAACCCGTACGGAGCTTCCATCGGACGTGACACGCTTGTCCAGTTCGACCTGTGGGGTAAAATCCCCGGCGGTATGTACGCAGACATCTCCTGGGTAGTTTACACCGGCACCCGTTGTCCCCATGAATACCAGGACCGTTTTTCCCTGATTTGCGATGCCCGGGACCAGGTGGTGGTTCTTGTTGCAGAGGCATTACGGAGCGGGCGGGACATTACCGGCTCCGCTATTGATGAGCGGACGCGAACCTTTCTTGCATCCCGGATTGTAAATCCCGCCTGGATACGTCACCGCACCGGACACGCAATAGACACGGAATGTCATGGGTCCGGGGTGAATCTCGACAGCATCGAATTCCCCGATACCCGGCCCCTTCTTGAGGGCAGCTGTTTTTCCGTTGAACCTGGTATATACTGTGAAAACTACGGTATGCGCACGGAAATAAACGTGTATATACGGCACGGAAAACCGGTTATATCGGGTTTGCCGATTCAGCAAACTATTCTTGTACTACAGGACTGATTCATGAATACACTATCTCCCGAATTACGACACTTTCTTGAAGCGTATGACCAGTATGTGATTGCCGGGCATCGTGAACCGGATGGTGATTCGGTGGGAAGCTGCCTGGCGCTCGGGTCCTTTCTCAATCGACGCGGAAAGAAAACCATTCTCCTTTCATCCGGTCCTTTCAAACGTCCGGAAATCAGGACCTATGAACAGCTTTTTTTACCCTCCTTCCCGGATACTGCAAATCTGGAAAAAACCGCACTGGTTGTTCTTGATTGTTCAAATATTGAACGTATTGGTGATGCCGCGGAAGGCCTCGAGAACCTGCCCACGACGATAATTGATCATCATGCGACCAACATGGCCAGCAATATTCTGGACTATGTTGATCCGGCTTCACCGGCTACGACCATCCTTGTGCAGGACATTATCGAATCATTCGGTGAAAAACCCTCGCGCGAAGAAGCTGAACTGCTGTTGTTCGGACTGTGTACCGACACCGGATTTTTCCGTCATCTCGATACATCATTTCCACGAGCGTTCGAGTCCGCCGCACGCCTGGTTGCCGCGGGAGCAAGCCCCAAGGAGACCTTCCTGCACATGACCGGCGGTAAATCAATTGAATCCCGCTTTCTTATTGCCCGTATTCTGTCCCGCCTCCAGCGCTTTTACGGTGGACAGATGATCGTCTCCCATGAAACACTGGAAGATACCGAAGCATTCGGTCTTGAAGGGCGGGATTCGGATTCCCTGTATCAACTCATCCAGGGAATAGACGGCGTTGAAGTCATTGTCATTATCCGCCAGGAAACACCGGAAAACTGTACCGTCGGGTTCCGGTCCCTGCACCGGGTTGATGTAAGCAGAGTGGCGCAATCCTTTGGCGGAGGGGGGCACAAACACGCATCGGGATTGAGTGTTGCCGGTACTATAGAAGACCTTTTACCACGTATCGTTGAGGCCTTTGCCCCCGATTTTCCCGAAACCTGAATTCCTGAATTCGATCTGGTTCCGGAATTCAACCGGAATACTATTCCTGGACTATTTATGACCACCCCACTTCTGGTGCCTCTTTTCACCTATTCCCGATATCGCCACTGGCACACTTTTTGCTCGGGAACAGCGGAGGTGGGGCTATGACCATGAATGATCTTTCAGATATTGTTGCGAAATTCAAAGCGGATGAGAATGCCTGTACGCTGGATTGTGCCATACGTGCACTCGGGGAATATTTGTATTTGAATCTTCCCCGCTATCGTCTTGCCCTTCGTGATGAGGATACCCGCAGCGATTTTATTACCTGGCTGTATCCTGGGTTTGTCCGGATACTAAGCCAATTCGACCCCGAGAAAGCGGGATTGAGAACCTATCTGAACTGGGTTGTCCTCCTGAATTTCCGGACATTCTGCCGTGAACAATATGGAAACGAAGCCCGCCAACGGGTTTATCTCATCGAAGAGCAGACCAGGATTCTCAGCGAGATGGCAGAAGACGCAAATTGCGGTTACTGGCGGGAGGCTCTTCCAGAAAACAGGGAAGAGTATTCCGCTAACAACAGCCAACAACAAAGAGACGTTCCGATAACATCCAACAAACAGAAATTGACTGCAAGAAAGATTCTGCTTCTGGCGTGCAAATCGGGAAACGGTATTGACGATGAACTGATAGCAAGCATTGTCCGGAAAACCGGTATCAGTGAAACATGGCTCAGAAACCGGCTCGACACTGTTCGGCAACGGTGGATGCTTTCGCTTGACCGCCTGCGGGTACTGCGTGAAAAGCGATATGAATACTATATCCGGGCCCAAAAAAGCCGCCTAGAAATGCAAAACCTTGATCCGGATACCACACGGTATGCAGTCCTTGAGCGGGATTATCGGTATTGTACAAAACGTGTCGAAGAACTGAAAAAACAGTGTACACGTCTTCAGGCAGCGCCGAGTAACCGATTCTTGGCCCAGGCTCTCGGCCTGTGCCGGGGAACGGTAGATTCTACTCTTGCATCGGTACGGAAACATGAGTATTCTCGGGTATCATGACAATTTTTATAGCAACAGGAAACCGCCACAAGGCAGAAGAATTCTCCCGGATATTTTCGGATCATACCCTCATTTTACCGGCTGACCGGGGAATCGCGTTTGATCCGGAAGAATCAGCAGCAACTTTTTTCGGAAATGCGCTAATCAAGGCAAAAACACTCTTTGAACTGGTCGGCGAACCGGTTATTGCCGACGATTCGGGTATTTGTGTGGATGCTTTGAACGGAGAACCGGGCATTTTCTCGGCCCGGTATGGTTCAACCGGTGGGAATGAGCTCCCGGCGGAAGAACGGAACCGGATCCTTCTTGATCGTCTGGACGGGATAACCGACCGGACAGCCCGATTCGTCTGCAATATGGTGTTGTATCTGGGTCCAAACCGGTTTATTTGCGTTCAGGAGACCCTCGAGGGCACCATTGTTACCGGACAGGGATCCGGATCGGGGGGATTCGGGTATGATCCGGTACTCTACCTTCCGGAATACAGTAAAACGGTTGCGGAATTATCCA
>CAZVEL010000106.1:0-3164 GCA_964626305.1 uncultured Treponema sp.
CGGTTTCAACATGAAATATCTTTTTAAAAAAACCGAGCAAAAAGCCCAGAAGAGCGGCAAGCCCCAGAGAGACAGCAATTGTTGCCAGTAGTATTTTCATCTCCAACCCCTATTTGATGAGTCCGTCAAATCCGCCAAAGGCCAGCGCAAGAAGGCCGGCGGCCACAAAAAGAATGGGCATACCCTTGAGAAACGCCGGTATGGGAGCGATCTTGAGCCGTTCACGGATCCCGGTAAGCAGAACGAGCGAGAGGAAAAATCCGCAGGCTGCCCCTATCGCGTATACGAGGGCCTGAATGAAGGAATACCCTTTGATAATCACGTCGAAGGTAACCGCCAGAATCGCGCAATTGGTGGTGATAAGCGCAAGATACACACCCATCGAGCTGTAGAGCGCCGGAGCGGTTTTCTTGAGATAAAACTCCACAAGCTGAACCAGCGAAGCAATAACCAGAATGAAAACCAGAATCTGGAGGAACTCGAGATTGTTTGGCTTGAGCAAGCCGTTATACACCGGCCAGGTAACCGCTGTGGCAAGGACGGTAACAAAGATAACGGCGATACCCATTCCAGTCGATTTCTTGATGTCCGTGGACATGCCGATAAAGGGACAGAGGCCCAAAAACCGCATAAGAACGATGTTTTCTATCAGCATGGCAGAAAGGAAAATCTTTACCAGTTCGTTCATTGTACGGAACCTCCCTGTTCGAAGCGCTTTTTAAGCAGCATATTGACGGCTATGAACATCCCGAAGACAAAGAATCCCCCCGGAGACTTCGCAAAAAAACCCATGGTATAGGGCTCCGGAATGAGGCGAACACCCAGGAGCGTTCCCGCACCGAGCAGTTCGCGCACCGCGGAAATACCTACCAGAACCCAGGCATAACCAAGCCCCATTCCGAGCGAATCAAAGACAACCCGGTCGAGTGACTGCTTGGACGCGAACGATTCAACCCGACCCATGATGATGCAGTTTACGACAATCAAGGGAATGAATACGCCCAGCGAACCGGATAATTCCGGGAGAAAGGCTTTCATAACCAGATCGACGATGGTGGTAAAGGATGCGATAACCACGATAAAAATCGGAATGCGTACCGCCGAAGGAATCATCTTCCGGAAAAGACTAATAATCAGTTCGCTCATGAGTAAAACGAAGGTCATGGCAAGTCCCATACCGATACCGTTCGCAACACTCGTCGTTATGGCAAGTCCGGAACACAGCCCTATCATGAGCGCGAGCAGCGGGTTTTCCCGGACAATACCGTTCGTAAACAGTTTTTTATAGTTTTTCATGTAGCTCCCCTACTCCCATTGTGGTATTTCATTCAGAACAAAGGGCTCACGCCGGTCGGGACCGGGCAGCCCGCCGTGGTTTTCCGCCAGATACCGGCTTCCTTCCCATGCGGCAATCTTGATCATGTTCGCGGCACCCAATGTCGAGATAGTTGCACCGGACAGGGCATCGATATCACCATCCGAAACCGTCGGCGCAACCAGATACTCGTCATCAACCGGTTTATCGGTGAACATCTCATAGAAATCAGGTTCAACCATGGCATAGCCATAGTTTTTTGTGTCCGTGGTTTCAATAATCCGGATCCCCGCAAGAGTCCTGTCGGGTCTCACGGCAACGAGAATGGTCGAAGCCTTGTACGTTTGCCCACGTGCCAGAATGGCTATGCCAACGACCTCATCGCCGTCACGCATGAGCCAGGCTTCGTCGAGTAAAACCGATCGTTCAATGGTGTTTTCTATTTCTGAAGAGACATCCACACGGTCCAGCTCACCCCAGATATCCGCGAGCGCTTCCTCCACACTCATGGGGGCAGCTTCCCTGATTACCGGCGCGGATCCGCTACCGGCTTTGCCGCCATGATGTTCAGCAAGATACGCGCCGGTATGATAGGCAGCAAGTTGTACGATACGGGCAACACCGCGGGCTGAAATGGTTGCCCCGGTAATTCCATCCAGATCATTACCAAGCTCGAAAGAATCGTCTGCCGATTTCCCCGTAAACTGGTCAAGGAAGGGCGGTTCGGCCGTTTTGGTTCCCAGCCCGGCGGTGTCGGTATTCTCGATAAACACGACCGGCTTCAGAACCCGGTCGAGATCGGTTCCCACAAGCAATGTTGAGGTCTTATATGTGGCGCCGGTCGCCATGACAACCGCGCCCAAAACACCACTGTCCGAGCGGGCAAGGTACGCTTTGTCAAAGGTAATGGAAGACGAGCCGCTGTCAGGAAAATTCGCAACCGGATCAAAGCCGGTTGCCTCCGGGAAAATCTTTCGCAAGCCGGCGTTTTGTGCTCTCTCGGCATTTGCGTCGATAAAAGGTTTAGTATACAGATGCACAAGCGCGAGGCAGAGACTCGCCGATACGGTAAACGCGGCCAGGGTCGCGGAAAGTTTCACCATGCTTTTCATGCCTTTACCCCCTTTCCCTGCGGCTGCTTGCCGTATTTACGGGGGATGAGACGGTCCAGGAAGGGAACCAGGGCATTCATGATGAGAATGCTGAACATGACCCCTTCCGGGTATCCGCCGAATACGCGGATAAGCGCGGTAATAACCCCGCAGCCCGCACCGAACAACAAGCGGCCCAAAGGCGTTACCGGGCTTGTTGCATAATCAGTCACCATGAATACGGCGCCGAACATGAGCCCTCCGGAAAGCAGGGTCAACAGCGGATCAATACCCGCCAGGAACGTTATCGCGACCGTTGTTGCCATCATGGCAACCGGTGCACGCCAGTCTATAACCCGGGTTACCAGCAGAAAAAGAAAGGCGGCGGCCAGAAGGAAAATCGCCGATTCGCCGATACATCCGCCCCGGTGCCCGAAGAAGAGATTCAGATATACCTCGGATGAAGAAAAAAATCCGGTTTTGTCCGCGATTTCAGCGGCTGAATGCACAACACCCTCGGCCGGCTTGATATAGGTAAGCGGTGTAGCGGACGTGATGGCATCCGGAACAATCGCGGTTCGGGGGCTTATCCAGGTTGCCATGGGCTGCGTAAAACTCACGACCATGAATGCCCGGCCAACGAGCGCTGGATTGAACACATTTGCACCGAGTCCGCCGAAAAACTCTTTTCCTACCACAATGGCGAAAAACGAACCCAGAACGGTCATCCACACCGGAGTTACCGGAGTAATTACCAT
>CAZVEL010000107.1:0-4680 GCA_964626305.1 uncultured Treponema sp.
TCTTTGGATTAATGGGAATTCCTTTTGCTCATGAAACTCGCGAATACTGCAACTTTGTATGTGCATGAAAGAAATCAATTCCTTTCAGCAGCATATCGAGTTCTTCCCGGGTTAATTCCCGGGCAGATTCTTCTGTGTCCGGCCAGGGAAATCGGTGCTTCTCAAGCTTTTTGTGCCACAGGCAAAATCCGTTCCGGTCCCAATAAAGCGCCTTCATGTTCTTCCGCTGCTTGTTGCAAAACAGATACAAGCTTCCGTTGAGGGGATCTCCCTGCATATCTTCGCTGACCAGGACAGCAAGACTGTTAATGGCCTTTCTCATGTCGGTATTCCCTGGCCTGAGGAATATCCGGATTTGTGAAAAATCAGGAAACATGGGCGAGTCCCATAAGACCAAAAAGAAACGCAATCTGTTCATTCCCGATAGTCGCAGGAATCTGGACGCGGGCGTTTTTTGTCCGGATCTCGATATATGTTTTTTGCCTGTTGTCAGATACAGATTTCGGTGGCGTAATCTCAATAAACGATCCTTGCTCACCTGACTTCGTTTCATAGTGCTTTTTCCACCGGTACAGGGTATTCGGATGCAGATCATGTTGTTTGCAGTATTCAGTACAGGAAATTCCGCTATGCAGGTATCCTTGCACTAGATCGTCTTTTTGTTTTTGGGTAAATCGCTTCATGCTTTGCTCCTCGTGTATTTTCTGGAGCAAAGACTACTATGATTCTATACGTAGCAGAAGGTGGGGTTTAATTGACGGTTACGTAGGGCCGGTGAGACGCCATCGCTTCAACAACATCTGCCACGGCAAGGATCCTGGATTCAAATAACATTTTATCTCCGGTAATTCCTTTGGGATATCCCGATCCGTTGAGGCGTTCATGGTGTTGTCCGATGATGTCCACGATGGGCCAGGGGAAATCGACGTTCTTGAGTATCGAAACACCGATGGTAACATGATCCTTGATGAGTCCGAATTCCATGGCGCTCAGCCGTGTCGGTTTAACAAGAATCTCGGTAGGAATCCCGATCTTTCCCAGATCGTGAATGGTTGCCGCAAGATGCAGCCCATGAATCCGATCTTCTGAAAGGCCGAGTTCAAGACCGATTTTTGAACAGAGTACGGCGACCCGACGTTGGTGCCCTGCGGTGTAGGAGTCCCGCTGGCCGATTGTTTCTGCAAGCACCTGAATTGTTTGTTCCAGGCTGTTTCGCAATTTCTCCTGTTGTTCTGCTTTTTCCAGCGCGGTTCGCAATGCTTTGATACCGAATGCCAGATCAGCGGAAAGTTCCTGTAACAGTTCTTTTTCCGGTGATGACAAGAAATGACGGGTAGTTCCAAAAAGGGCAAAGCAGGCTTTCGTATTTTTCGACAGTTTGAACGGCAACACGGCCAATGAGTGGTATCCATATTTTAATGCTTCGTTCTTTTTGATCTTCATGTGTGAGACAGAGGGAAGATCATCACACACTTGCACGTCCATGGTCTTGATTGCTCGGCCAAATGGACCGTTCTTGAATTCGTTTTCATGAAGAATGATATGATTCTGGCTTAACGAAACGGGGAGTTTGCCAAAGTGGGCCATGGGGACAATGCTTTTTCCGGTTGAACTGGTAACATACCCGATCCAGGCCAGTTGATACCCGCCGGTCTGTACGGCGATGCGGCAATACTCATCCAGCAGCTTTTGCTCGGTTTCCGAGTTCAACAACGCTTCGTTGCTTTCACTGAGTACCCGTAATGCCCGCGTTGTTACTTTCAGGGCGATGTCCGAGAGATTCCGTTTGCTGTTGTCGCGGATATTGCACTGAATAATATCTATACCGTCACAGTCATAGACATTGCTGACAAATTCTACCGAGATTTTGGATCCATCTTTTTTTTCCAGCGGTAAATCATCGTAACGGACGTATTTGGTTTTTTGCAGCTCGGCGAAGACTTGTTTGTTGATCTTTGTGTCTTTGAAGGAACTGATTTCCCACACTTTCTTGTTCAGGAATTCTTCGCGGGTATAGCCGAGCAGTTCAATGAGGTAGGGGTTTACATCATCAATCTCTGCCGTTTTTGCATTCAGAATAAGGATGCCGTCCCGTGCCGACTCAAAGAGCCGCCGATACCGCATTTCTGAAAATCGCAATTTTTTGTCGTTTACCTGTTCCTGATCAGCTGACGTTTTGGAAACAACCGGTGAATTGGAAATCGAATCTTTTTTCATATGTACCCTCCCCGGAGAGTGTTACCCCTCAAGTATAGGCTATTCCGGCGAAGAAACAACCGGTAATGGATGAAAAAAGGACGAAATGTTGATACCAGTACCCGGGATACCGTCGGTTCGGATACGTATTCCTACTGGTTTCGTGAGATGGGCCATATACCGGAAGACGAAACGGAAATCGTGCAAATCCCGAACGATATTGCCGGATGGATCGGGGAGTAGAGGATGCAAACAACACGCAAGACCGCTGCAACTAGAAACTTCCAACCTGTGCTATAGTACTTTTACATACGTAATGGAGGAACATATGCCGGTGATGGAAATCAGTATCGTTCCAATCGGGACAAGTACCCCGTCAGTCAGTGCCCATGTCGCAGACGTGGTGAGGCTACTGCAGAATGAACCGGGGATTACCTATGAATTATGCCCCATGGGCACGGTTGTTGAAGCGGACAACGTGGATACCTTGTTTGCGGTAGCCAGAAAAATGCACGCGCGCGCGCTGGGCGGTGACGTACAGCGGATTGTAACATCCATAAAAATTGACGACCGGACGGACAAGAAGCTTTCCCTGCGGGGAAAAATCGCGGCCGTAACCGGAAAACTCTGATGCTACGGGCCGCTAAAATGCGTTTCGCATAACGCGCGCGAGACCTTCTTCGAGGTTCTCCGGCGCGAACCAGTCGGGATTGGCAACGAGAAGGCAGGCGAGGCCGTGGGCTTTTGCCCAGAGGCCGAGTATCACGTCGCGTTCGGAAAGATCGGGGTACTGTGAAAAGAAGGCAGAAGCGGCACGATGCAGGGTCTGAAATCCGGGATCGGTGTCGGGATCAAAGGAACATGATTCTTGTTCTTGTGGATTCGGTACCCGGAGTATCCCGACGAGGGTGTCCGACGTGCCCGCTAGCGCGCCGGGAAGAATGCTGAAAAGCGAGAGAATTTCGGGATTGGCAAGATAAAATCGTACATATGCCTCGCCCAGCCGGTAGAGATTTTCTTCATCATCCCCTTCAATCATCACGCTTGCCGTGAGAGCCTTCTCAAAACGGTTCATGCTTTCCCGTACAATTTCGGACAGCAATTGTTCCCGGGTTGCAAAATGACGATACGGCGCGGTATGGCTTACCCCCAGATCCTTTGCCAGCGCACGGAGCGAAAATGATGCAAGCCCGTCGCGGGCAAGGAGCATAAGCCCCCGGTCCAACAGTTCCTGACGGAGATTCTCCCGATGGTAGCTGTTCCGGTCTGGGGAACGGTTCGGTTTTTTTTCTCTCTTCATACAAACAGTATACCCATTAATGTTGACAGTGCCAACACTATGTGCTACAGTCTGCATTGTAATGTTGACATTGTCAACATGGAGGTACTGATGAAGATTCTCTACATTTTTGATAGCGATGATGCCGACCGCCGTAACGCAGGACTGGCGTTGACTGAATGGGCCAGAGAACACGGTCATGAGTTCGTCATGCGGCGGGCGGTTGAGCTCAAACCCTGTCTCGGCTGTTTTGGCTGCTGGATAAGAACACCCGGAACCTGTGTCATACCCGGAGATGAGGGCATGTCGTTTATTGCGGCGATGTACCGATCGGATCTTGTGGTATTGGCCGGAGAAACCCCCTATGGTTCTTTCAGTGTGGCCATAAAGACCATTCTTGACCGGGCGATTCCCCTGCTGTTGCCGTTTTTCCGGAAGTATCGTGACGAGATGCATCATGTGCCCCGGTACAGCAGATTGCCGCGCATGCTCTCGCTTTCTTTCGGTGACACAAGCGAACGCGAAGACGCGACACACCTGGAGGTGATGCGCTCATTCTGTGACAACATTTCCTGTCCCCGCCAGAAGCGGGTCTTCCGGTATCATGAAGACCGGTCAGAGATGCTGACCTGGCTCGAGGAGGAGCTTGACGCATGAACATACTGATGGTAAACGGTAGTCCCCGGAGGGGAAAAGCAAATTCCCGCGTGGTTCTCGACGAAATGCGCAAGCGGCTCGGTGAGGGTCATGTGTACCGAATGGTCGAACCCATGGTAACGGCAACGGCAACCAAAGCGGATTTTGATGTTGACCTCATCATCATTGCCTTCCCCCTGTACATTGACTGTCTCCATTCACAACTGCTCCGCTGGCTCATTTCCGCGGAACAGGTGCTTGCGGGTGAACAAGGAAAAAAAGCAACCCGGCGACCGGGCATGATCGCCATTGCCAACAACGGATTCTACGAAGGTATCCAGAACAGGGGCGCGCTCGACATTCTCGTCAACTTTTGTGCATGCACGGGAATTGACTGGCGGGGCGGTGCCGGAATCGGCTCGGGAGAAATGATGCTGCACCTGCGGGACGCGCCTGATGCGATGTTCATCAAGCGCCCGGTGAGCCGCCTGCTCGATGACATGGCTTCTCTCGCCACCGCCGTTGAAACCGGTGATCCTGCCGGAGCGCCACCGTCCCACCGGTTCGCC
>CAZVEL010000108.1:0-6031 GCA_964626305.1 uncultured Treponema sp.
CAAGACGGATCCCTGTCATCGCGGATTCCGCTGTTTCCTCTGGTTCATGCGGACATTCAAACCCCGTTTTCTCATCCATGGGCACATACATCTCTATGATATGCAGGATGTGCGTGTATCACATTATTTTGATACTACCGTTATCAATGCGTACAGTCATCATATACTTGACTTTGGAGTATAAACGATATGTTAAACATAATTCAGAACCAGGCCAAAGACGATTTTACCCGGGCACGAAACCGGGCCCTGATCAATGAATTGCAGAATTTTCTCGCTCCGGACAAGAGAAAGCTTCTTTCATTCCACGACGTGAAAAAAATACTCAAACCTCATAACGAAGTATATGTGGGCATGAAAGCTGTTCCCATCAACAAGATAATCGGGAGCGAGGGCCGTTATCGTGACTTTGACAATCATTTCCTGCCCCGTTCTGGGTATCTGCGTCAGAGATGGGAACGGATCGACGAGGCACACCTGACAGACGTTTCCCTGCCTCCGATTCAGCTCTATGAGATAGCCGGCATGTACTTTGTCCGTGATGGTAACCACCGTGTTTCGGTAGCGAAGTCACAGGGCGTCGAATTCATTGATGCGGAGATCATATCGCTGAAAAGTGAGATAGTACTACCTTCTTCGGTAACACCCGAAAACATCCTCGATGAAGTTATCAAGTATGAAAAAAGGGTTTTTTATACGGAAACCGGTTTCGGAGACCTGACCGAAGACTGGAATCTTGATTTTACCTCACCGGGTCAGTATGACGTTATCTACAACCATATTCTTGTGCATAAATACTATATAAACGAACATATTCCGGAAGAAATTCCCTTTCCCGACGCAATGCTTTCCTGGTATAAAAATGTATATCAGCCTGTTCTCGGGGTAATCAGGAAGAAAAAGCTTCTGAAAAAATTCCGGAAAAGAACTGAAAGCGACTTGTATGTATGGATAATCAAGCGATGGGATGAATTAAAACAGAAATATGGCGATTCATATCCACTCGATGATGCCACCCGCGACATTGATGAACCCGAGATACACTCAAAACCGGTATCAATTCTCCAAAAGATCAAAAATTTCTTTCAAACTTGACGACGCATAGTATCAATGGTACACTAAAGTATAATGCAAACAGCACTTATTGATTCATACGCCATTTTCCCTTTGGCGGCAGGCATACTTGTTCAGGGAGCAACCGGATTTTTTCTCGCAAGAGTCGCCAGAAAAAACCGTGATATGCTGCCGGGACCCGTATTTTTAAGGCTTTCGGCTGTTTTGGTCGGACTGCTCGGACTCAGCAGTATTCTTGCTGTCATTTTTCCGAGTCTGCTCGTGTATTCATCCGGAATACTCCTTTCGAGCATAATTCTTTTACTGTATACGGTTCTCCTGGGATCGGCACACGCTCCGGTTCCGGTACCACTCCCCGAAGATGAAGAAGAACAGGAAGAAGCCGGGGAAGAGACCGGAACTGAAGACCCGCTCATTTCTATTGGGCAGGAATTCCTTACCAGAGTGAATGAATCCATGACCGGCGAAATCAACATTGTCCGCCTGCTCGATTTTGTCAATGAAATTACCATGAAGCATACCCGTGCTGACGGTGGTGTTGTATTCCTTGTTGACGATTTTGAAGACAGTATTGCGGCAAAATCATTTTCCGGTGAGTTTCCACCACCCTATCAGCTTCCTGAGGATCTTCCTCACAAACCGGTACGTGTTGAAACAAATTTCATGTACGTACAGTTTAATATCGGAGAAACCATTTTTGGTGAAGTTGCTGCAACGGGAAAACCGGTTCTTGTCCCGGATGGAAATACCGATGACCGGATTATTGTTAACGGACCGGAAGATTTTCTCAAACCGGGCAGCTACATGTTCCTCCCGCTCAGAATAAAGGATCGTGTTGTAGGTGTTTCAGGTCTTGCCCGTCTTCCGGAAAATGAACCCTTTACCGAAGACGATTTTCGTATTGGTACGTTCCTGGCGGATTACGCAGGTTCTGCCATTAACAATGTATACTCGGTTCAGGAAATTCTGGAACATGCGGATCTTGAACGTGAAGCGAGTATCGCATCAAAAATTCAGAAAACCATGCAACCGAAGCGTCTTCCCGACCTTCCGGAACTTGGTTTCGGTTTTTTCTTCAATCCTACCAAGGGTGTTTGTGGTGATTATTTCGATGTAATTCTCGCTCGCCGGGACCGTATTGTTCTCACCATTGCAGACGTGGCTGGCAAGGGAATCCAATCGAGCATGGTCATGATGATGCTCCGCTCGGTACTCCATCTCGTTACCAATACCACAAAAGATTCTGCGACCATTCTGGACTGGGTAAACAAAGGTATTACTGGAAAGATCGACATGGACCACTATGCTACCCTTGCGTATGCAAGTTACTGTCCGGGAACCCATGAGCTCGATTTCGCGAGCGCAGGGCATCAACCGATGTTGTACTGGAAAGCCAGAACAAAGGAAATTGAACTCATTAAAAACAGTTCTGATCCTATCGGTGTTGAACGCGGAACCAACTACAAAGACATCAAGTTGACAGTGGAGAAAGGAGACATTATCATTCTCTTTACTGACGGTCTTGTTGAAACACTGAATAGTGAAGGACACCAGTATGGTATTCAGACGTTGTCGAATGTGATTACTGAAAACAACGCAAAATCAGCAAAAGATATCGCTACAGAAGTCAGGCAAAACCTACAGACTTTTGTAGGTTCAGCCAGTATTCATGATGACCAGACACTGCTAGTCATGAAAATCAAGGCCTAAAGAGGAAGGAGCAACAGGAGTATGGAACTTAAAATCAGGAAGAATGGAGATGTATACATCATAGATGTAAACGGAGAGATGGACTTGTACAATTCCTATAAACTCAAAGAACTCGTCATGAAGATGCTTGAAAAAAACGTACAGTCTTTTATCATAAATCTCGAACAGGTTGACTACATCGACTCTTCCGGAATCGGCGCCCTCATTTATATCTGTTCTACGATTAAAAAGATGAATCTTAAACTGGCCATAACCAACATACATGGCTCGGTAAAAAAGGTTATCGAGTTAACAAAGCTGATGGGTTATTTCCCCATCACCAACAGCATAGAAGAAGCTCTTCAGCAAATGGAAGGGTAATCAGCATACATCAGGAGTAAGAATATGAATCCAGTAAAAGAACTTAGAGTAGATGGAAGCGATCCGTTGTTCGATAAAACAAATATGCTTTATAAGGAATTCCCTTCGGATTTCCGACAAATTCGCTATTTTACCCTTCTTATTGTGCAGTCTGCTCCTCTTGAAATAAAAGAAATTAACCTGCTTGAACAGCAGATCAGCGAAGTTATAAAGAATGCCGTAAAACACGGTAATCAGTGCGACCTGAACAAGAAAGTTCGTGTGTGGTATTCCTTCAGTTCAACCCATGCGCACCTTATTGTTGAAGATGAAGGAGACGGTTTCCAGGATCTGGAAAAGTGGAATGAATTCAACCGCAAACGTCTTGAATGCCTGTACCAGCAGGATTTCGAGCATCTTGGCTCCTATGTTTCTTTCCGCACGAACCGGAGCGATGAGCAGGATGGCGGAAATGCTCTTTTTGCCGCTCTCGAGTACTGGAACGGCGGATTCGTTTTTAATGACAAGAGGAACGGTGTTGCCGTTCTCAAGAAATATGCAAAGCGCCGCCACGGTATTTCAATCGACGGTGAATGATAAAAAAAAGCTGCCTCATGGCAGCTTTTTTTTATTCTCCGGTATATTTTTCCGTATAATTCATTTCAAACAAAAATCGTTTGTCTTCTTCCTGTAAATGTTCAAGCCGTGAAACCAGTATGACCGAGGATGTGGTAATCGGAAAAACCGTAACTACTCCGGTGGTTCCGTTTATTACACGTTGTTTCCATTGTATCCGTATTGGTATTGAAGATTTCGTTCCGGGCAAATTCCTGCTATCAGAGGAAAAAACCGTCAGAAGATTATTGTGATCACAATGAACGATATGCGCACAGTCATACGCTACGGGCGGACGCAGTTCACCCGACTTGATGCTTTCAAGATAGTGGCCAAGAAATACCAGCGCCGGGAACTCGTTCCTGTGTAGTCCGGCTTTTACTCCGAGAGCCTCGAATCGGCTAATCAGTGAATCCTCAGCCAGCGCATTTCGGGAAACCCGTACCCGTTCAACAGGAAAAGCAGCGTAGCGGTTACTGCCAAAACCGGGGAAAAATATCCGTACGGTGTTTTCAAATACATCATCCTCCGGCGATATATCGGAAGAAATGGCACAAACAATGCCATCCGGGGTTTTTTGGAGGCGGGAAGTAAAACTCATGGTGCGTTGCTTGTGAGAAAAAAGAATTTTTACCGTCTCATTCAGGGCGCAATCCGGGTATTTTTGTGTATCCCATGCCAGTTCTTTCTCATTGCACCGGTATTCCTGTACCACACAGACCCCGTTTTTTGCCACAACAGTGAGTTCGGGCAAATCGATACACAGGGAACTAATAATGTATTCACGCTCAATTCGTGTGAGTAATGGAAGCATACGACCCGCTGTCAAAGATGATATTGGAAATTTTCCATAGTCCTTTTTCAAATACCGTTTCCACGTGCAGGAACAGTACCTTGCGCTCACCTCTTTTGGTCATGGCATGAACAGCTACCGTGGAATTTTTGAGATCCTGCGATTCACCCTCCGGCCGGGAAAAAAAAACATGGTCCGGGTCCGGAATACGTTCCAGGCGGTATTCTGTAATGGTAGTCAGAAAGCGCCGGGAATTGCTTAAAAGTGAAGAAGGAACTTCCTTCCTGGCGAGAGATTCGCATAATTCTTTTAACACTGTAATTAGTCCGGAATGAATGCCATCGTACTGAAGTGTACCGAGCCCTTCCATCCTCGGGTATATACCCGGAGAACTGCTGTTATGGGTGAGTGTCAGAGAAGCATAGGATTCATTTCCACCGGGAATAGTATTTCCCGGAATGGCGGCCGGCTGTTCATAATCATACTTTTTCGTCCACTGGATCCGGCCAAAATAGTCCGAAGCCCGGTCCCGTACCGTGTCTGTTCGGGCCGGCATCGGCAAAAAAGCCAGTAGTGCTCCGGCGGCTAACAGCAACCGGTAACCGGGTATACCTCGTTTCATTATGGCATAGAGTATAGCATGCGTGCGGGATATGGACAATCTCGACATTAAAAAGTACCATGGAGACCAGTATTTTATGCTTCAAGGAGCCCAGTATGCCGCTTACATTAACCGAAAAAATTCTTTCCGAACATCTTGTTGAACCATCGTCACTTCCCGCTCGTGGAGCCGATATTGCCATCCGTATTGATCAAACGCTTACTCAGGATGCAACCGGAACCATGGCCTATCTTCAGTTTGAAACGATTGGTCTTGACCGGGTACAAACCGAACTTTCTGTTTCATATATAGATCATAATACCATCCAGCAGGATTACCGGAACATGGATGACCACCGGTATCTGCAAAGCATTGCCGCAAAATACGGGCTGTGGTTTTCACGTGCCGGTAACGGTATTTGCCACCAGGTTCATCTTGAACGATTCGGCATTCCAGGAAAAACCCTTCTCGGATCCGACTCTCATACACCAACAGGCGGTGGTATCGGCATGATCGCCATCGGGGCCGGTGGCCTTGATGTAGCCGTTGCCATGGGAGGTGGAGCCTTTCACCTGAGCATGCCCCGTGTCTTCGGGGTAAAACTCACCGGAGAGCTCAAACCAGGTGTTGCCGCGAAGGACATCATTCTCGAAGTTCTCCGCCGCGAAACCGTAAAAGGGGGCGTGGGTGCCATTTATGAATATTTCGGAGACGGTGTCGCAACGCTGAGCGTACCTCAACGGGCCACCATTACCAACATGGGCGCAGAACTCGGCGCAACGTGCAGCGTATTCCCATCCGATGACACTACCCGGGCCTTCATGGAATCCATGGGACGGGCAAGTGACTTCCATGCACTTTCCGCGGACGATGGCGCAAATTACGACAAAGTTATTGAA
>CAZVEL010000109.1:0-3925 GCA_964626305.1 uncultured Treponema sp.
CACGCGGAGAACGAAAAAAACCTCCTCCTGGTTTAGTGCCGATCCCCATATACCCGCTACTGCCGCATTGTATCCCGGCGTAGAAATTGCCGTAACAAACCGTGTCCTTACCTGCAGCGCCACAGGTTTCCGGCCAATGCCCCGCCTTGCCCGGGACACTGCAGCAATCCGTGCGGACGCAGCCTTTACACTCGGAGTATTAACCCTGGCAGGAGCCTTTTTCCGCAGCGATTCCGGCTTTTTTGAATTTGATGGTACCTCGACACGTATCCGTGAACGGCATCTTGCCGCACCCTCCCTGCTCTTCCGGATTCCCGGAACCCGAAAAACAGTATCCCGAATCAGGTTTCTCTATGCCCGGGATATCATCTCCCCGGTGAAGATTGATACCCCGCTTACCGCCCGTGACTGGTATGGATCCCGGATTTCGGTGGAAAATTCCCGCATCCTGCTCCAGGGAACCGTTGTGCATACGGACGACCAATTATCCCTTTCAGGGCGAGGAACGCTTTATCGCCTTTTTTTCACCTGGCTTCGCACCGACCTTGAAGGAAAGGCTGAAATCCCGGCCCGATCACTTTCGCGCCATGCCTGGCTGAATCAACGCTACCGGATGCGTATCACAATAAACACGTCCGGTTCCAAAAGCCGGTTCAAAGCATCCGCCAGCGCGGAAATGACCCAAAAAGACCGATACAATCCCATTGGATATCGCTTTGGCGGACTTGTTTCGGCGACACGTTATTCCACCCACACAAGGGGCAAACTATGTATCGAAGGGTACTACGCAACAGAAAAGCCCGTCTTGGAAGCAAAAATTTCTTTTACCGGCCATCTTCGCTAGCTCCAGCCGGGCACAAGTATTGCAACGGACACTTGTTTTCGATATACTGCAAAGAATAGCAAGTGTTTGAAATTGTTTGCGTATATCGCAAAAACCTATAACGAGTGAGGTAGAATTATATGGCTCATGATATTTCCAAAATGAGGAATATCGGTATCAGTGCCCACATTGACTCAGGAAAAACAACTCTTTCCGAACGTATCCTTTTTTACTGCAACAAGATCCATGCGATCCATGAAGTCCGCGGTAAAGACGGTGTTGGTGCTGTAATGGACAACATGGAGCTCGAACGTGAGCGCGGAATTACCATTGCTTCGGCATCTACACAGGTGCAGTGGAAAGGCCACACAATCAACGTTATCGATACACCCGGTCACGTTGACTTTACCATCGAAGTTGAACGGTCCCTTCGTGTTCTTGACGGTGCAGTCCTTGTGCTGTGTTCTGTTGGAGGTGTTCAATCCCAGTCCATCACCGTTGACCGCCAGCTCAAGCGCTATCACGTTCCGCGCATCGCCTTTGTCAACAAATGTGATCGTACTGGCGCCAATCCGCTCAAGGTACGCATGCAGCTCCGTGAGAAACTCGGACTTAATGCCTATATGATGCAGCTCCCCATCGGTCTTGAAGACAAACTTGAAGGCGTTGTGGATCTGGTAACCATGAAGGCTTTTTATTCGGAAGGCGACAGTGGAACCGACATTCGTGTTGCGGAAATTCCGTCTCATCTTGTAGCAGACGCGGAAAAATACCGGGAAGAGCTGCTCGACGCTGCGTCCCTCTTCTCCGATGAACTCGCGGAAGCTTTCCTCGAAGGAACAGAAACCGAAGAGATGATTTACGACGCAGTTCGCAAGGGAACCCTTGCCGAACAATTTGTGCCCGTATTCCTCGGATCCGCCTATAAGAACAAGGGTATTCAGCCCCTCCTTGACGGTGTAACCAGATATCTGCCCAATCCTACCGAAGTAAAGAACGTCGCGCTTGATATGGACAAGAACGAAGAGCCGGTAACCCTCAGCTGCAGTGAAGACGCACCAACCGTTGCTCTCGGCTTCAAGCTTGAAGATGGAAAATACGGCCAGCTCACCTATGTACGCATCTATCAGGGATCCCTGAAAAAGGGTGACGAACTGTACAATACCCGCGCACGCAAGAAATTCAAGGTTGGACGGCTCGTCCGCATGAGCTCGGCAACAATGGAAGACATCAACGAAGGTGTTCCCGGTGATATCGTCGCACTCTTCGGTGTTGACTGTGCCTCGGGTGATACCTTCTGCGGCGGCGGACTCAACTACACCATGAGCTCCATGTTCGTGCCGAATCCGGTTATTGACCTTACCATTCAGCCCAAGGACAAGAAATCCGCCGACCAGATGGCAAAAGCCCTGAACCGTTTCACCAAAGAAGACCCCACATTCCACACCTATGTTGATCCCGAATCCAACGAGACCATCATTCAGGGAATGGGTGAGCTTCACCTGGAAGTATATATTGAGCGTATGCGCCGTGAGTACAACTGTGAAGTTGAAACCGGCAGACCGCAGGTTGCCTTCCGTGAAACCATTACCCAGCAGGCCGACTTCAATTATACCCACAAGAAGCAGTCCGGTGGTTCCGGTCAGTACGGACGTGTTGCCGGGTTCATTGAACCGATTGAAAACGACTACGAATTTGTGGATGCCATCAAGGGTGGAGCCATTCCCAATGAATACATCCCGTCCTGTGACAAGGGATTCAAACAGTCAATGAAGAAGGGTGCTCTTATCGGATTCCCGATTGTCGGTATCCGCGCTACCATTAACGACGGTCAGTCCCATCCGGTTGACTCATCGGACATTGCGTTCCAGCTTGCTTCCATCGGTGGCTTCCGCGAAGCGTACCTCAAGGCAAAGCCGGTTATTCTTGAACCCATCATGAAGGTTTCTGTTGAAGGACCGGAAGAATTCCAGGGAAATATCTTTGGACTGATCAACCAGCGCCGTGGTATAATCCTCTCGTCAACAGAAGACGACAACTTTACCCGGGTAGACGCAGAAGTCCCCCTGAGCGAGATGTTCGGATTCTCGACAATTCTCCGCTCATCAACCCAGGGAAAAGCCGAGTACTCAATGGAATTCGCCAAATACGGTAAAGTACCGCAAGGCGTAACCGAAGCACTTATCAAGGACTATGAAGCCCGTCGGAAAGCAGAGCAGAAATAAGGAGACCGTAATGATTAAACAGGATTTAATAGAACGAAGCCCGGTACGAAACTTTGAAAACACCCTCGGCGGCGGCGTAAAACCCGGTGAAATCGGCGTTATTGTTTCCAAAAAAGGTCTGGGGAAAACATCAATTCTCGTTCAGCTGGGAATTGACAAACTTCTCCAGGGAGACCATGTAGTCCATGTCTCCTTCAATCAGCAGGCTTCCTACGTGATGACCTGGTATGAAGACATTTTTACGGAACTTGCAAAGAAAAAGAACCTGGACAAAGCAGAAGAAGTAAAAGCTGACATTGTGAGCAAACGGATTGTACTGAATTTCAATCAGGATACCGTAAAAACAAAACAGATTGTTAAAACAATCAAGGCCCTCGCAGACGGCGGATCAAAACCTGAAGCCATCATTATTGACGGATTCGATTTTGCAAAAGCCGATGCTGACGGTGTCACGATGATGAAAGAATTTGCCAGGGAAATGAACGTGATGATATGGTACAGTGCTGATACCGATGTCTCCGGTATCCCTGAGAGCATATCCCAATTTGCCAATGATCTGGACGTTATTTTGTATCTTGATCCAAAAGCTGACTGCATTCAGATCCAGGTGCTTCGTGAACATGGCGCAAACCAGTATGAAACCGACCTCAAGCTTGATGTAAAGTCCCTGCTTATTGCAGAGAAATAGGGTTTTATCTGGAAAAAAGCCGCCCTTCGGGGCGGTTTTTTTTTATCAGTATGCTATTATCTAGCACTAAAGGAGCGGTTACCGGAATGAAAAGCAAACGAGCAAGCGGGATTCTGCTGCATCCTACATCACTTCCCGGTCCCTTCGGGATAGGGACTCTCGGGAAACAGGCATTCCGGTTTATTGACT
>CAZVEL010000110.1:0-1865 GCA_964626305.1 uncultured Treponema sp.
GCCAGTTCGGTTTTCGAGAAACCAAAAAAGTTCAGAATCAGTCTGACCTGTTCAATCGGAGTCATGGTAAAATAAAGAGGTTCCTTTCTTAGTACAACAATATAAGTTGTTGTTGAATAGGTCGCGGGATCATTCGTCCATGCATAGCCAAGGGGCCCGGTCACCTTTTCAAGAAAACCCGGATAATTTCTGTTGTTCATGTCCATTTTTTTATACCCTCCTCTGAGACAACCGATGAATGGAATCCATTAATTATACTGTCATGAAGCCGGAAAAATAATTCTTCAACCATTAGTATATCAAAGCCCGGGCCGATCGAGCCTTCCCAGTAATGATCCATGTCGATAATCGCAATATCCTCGGATGGATCCGCACGTCGTCTTGCTGCGGGTGCAGCCGCGATCAAATCGGGCGGTAAATCAAGACCCGGTTCTCCCCTGATTATCCGGATGGCAAGTATTCCATTGCGTTCACATGGCAGCACGGTTTTTCCAATCGTTGAAATTGTATACTGTTTCCGATTGTCGCTGTACTGGTCACATTCCATTCCCCGGAGTGGCTGCCGTAAATAAGATTCAATTGAATCGTCTTCGTTTTGTTTTTTAATCTGGTCAATATATCGGAGTCCCAGTCTGTTTATTACTCCATATTTGTCGTGCTCGGTTATTCTGGCAACAATTTCCACCACAGAAAGGAATTTTTTGATGAAGTCCTCAAAACTGGTATATTCCACAGTCTGGAACGTTACTTGTTCCTGGTCAATCAGTATTACCGAATCATGGGCAGGCGTTTCGAACCGCCATTGAGGCACGCCTGCCGACGTCTTTACTCCATGCGGGCTTACTTCAAAAGCAGTTATTTCCTGTTTTGACTGTTCCGGAAATCCGGTTTTACGGAAGGCATTCTGAATTTCGGGTATAAAATCCACCATATTGCTTATCGGAGAAAACCTTACCTGGATAAGCACAAGGGCAAGGGGTTTTTTTGAAAGCGGAACCGTAGGACAGTTCCGAACAGCACTCATGTTTTATCTCCTCTCCTTCTACTTTACACTCTACTTTACAAGTTTGCAAGACAGAAAAGGTTACAAGGAAGCATGGCGAAGAGTATTCACCGAAGATAAAAAGCGGCCAGGTATTCTGTTTTTCTTGAAGTTTCCGAAGAAGATGTAACCCGTTGGCGGGAACTCCTTGGCATCGATCTTTTGAAGAGAACCAACAATATTTCTCTTGATAATCTGGTAGACAAGGCCCAGGCCGCTTTCAAGCAGCACCAGATAAGCCGTACAAAACTCGAGCATCTTCTCTCCCTGGCACATATAAGTCCGAAGGAACTGGGTATCCCGGATGAGAAAAAATCAATTGCCCATTAGAAATGGAAATATATCCTTGATTATTTCTGATTAAGCATCCCTATTTTTTCACCCAAACACGTCCAATCTTGTCCTTCCGTGCCGATTTTTTCTCGAAAACCGGAGAGCGTCTTTCAGAATACTTTGCAGCACCTTGTTTTTTTTTTGAGAATCATAACTAAGTCACAGAGTATAAAATACTGATACCTTCCATGACAGATGCCGGTATCTCCACTTTCATCAACATACATCAAGTACACTTTTAAACCCCCGCTCCCTGGATGCCACAATAAGCGGTATTCAGCTCAATACATTTGAGAAGGTCTTTCCGAATCTCTTTTGCCGGTGATGCAAGGTTCACTGTCATAAATCGAATATAATGCCCGTCAAGCATAATCGCCTCGTCATACGAAGCATCAATTGCCGGGTGTAGAAGAATTCCTGTTGAGTTGATTGAAGAACAACAATCCCTGTTTTCTTGCGAACGAAGATACGCATACATTTGGTATACATA
>CAZVEL010000111.1:0-2043 GCA_964626305.1 uncultured Treponema sp.
ATACTCCATCTACCACATGATAGGTGCCGTAATCACCGTCTTCCGGAATTGTATCCTGTCCGATTGAAACACCTTTACCGATACGGGCATTTTTATCAATAATTGCGCGTTTAATCCGGCAGTTTTCTCCTATGCCGATATCGGAAATGCCCTGAGCACGGTTTTGTTCACGTTCAGTATCAGTTTCATAACAGTCAGCGCCCATGCAGACCACATCTTCCAGAACAGAGCCGCTTTCAATAATCGACCTGATGCCGATTACCGAATGACGTATGGTCGCGTTAGTGATTACACAACCCTCACTCGCATTGGTGCGATCAAGAGATGCGTTATTGATCTTCGATGAGGGAAGATTTCTGTTATGGGTATAGATGGGTGCATCTTCATCGTAGAAATTGAATTTCGGCTTGATGTTGGTGAGATCCAGGGTGGCTTCAAAGAAGCTCCGGATAGTTCCGATATCCTCCCAGTAGCCATTATATACATAGGCGGAAACCTTGAACCGCTTTATTGCGTCAGGAATAACTTCTTTACCGAAATCGGTTAATGTATTGTTCAGCGATTCCTCCATAGCCGATGCATTGAAAAGATAAATACCCATGGAAGCAAGGTATTGTTTCTCGGGATCTTCCGAATTACTCATGGCCTCGGGTGGAACCTTCCATTCGTCAATGTTTTTTTCGGGAGCCGGTTTTTCCATGAACTCGGTAATACGACCAGTCTTGTCGGTTTTTAGAATGCCGTAGCCGGACGCATCGTGGCGGTTGACCATGGTACAGGCGATTGATATTTCTGCACCTGATTCCTTGTGCTGCTTCAGAAACTCGTCTAGATCCATCCGGTACAGTTGGTCTCCGGAAAGAATAAGGTAGTGAGTTGGTTTCTGGGTTTTGAAGTGGAGGAAGTTTTTGCGGACAGCATCGGCAGTTCCTTCATACCATCCGGAATGTTCGAAGGTTTGTTCCGCAGCGAGAATTTCAACAAAACCGCCGGAAAAGGTGTCAAAATTATAGGCTCTTGCCACATGCATGTGAAGGGAGGCGGAATTGAACTGGGTAAGAATGTATATCTGATTAAAACCGGAATTGATACAATTTGATATGGGAATATCAACGATACGGTGTTTCCCGCCGAAGGGGACAGCCGGTTTTGACCGTTCTTTGGTAAGTGGATAAAGACGCGTCCCTTTGCCGCCGCCAAGAACAATTGATAATACCTTGGACACTTGATGCTCCTTATGTAATTTCATTTGTCTCCAGTATAGTGTCCCTTTTCCAGCTTTACCAGTTTATTCCGTATGAAATTTCATGGTATACTCGCCATGAAATGAAAATTTTTGAAGACAGCCAGTTCAAATCACATATCGAAGGGATAACCGTACTTCCCGAACGGGAAGCAGTAACGCGTTCGTTCCCAGGCGGTATTGATGAACGATTGCGTGAGGCGCTTTCGGCACGGGGTATCAATGAATTATACGAGCATCAGGCGCTTGCGTATGAGTCGGCCCGTACTGGAAAGCATACAGTAGTGGTAACCCCCACGGCTTCGGGAAAAACCCTCTGTTACAACCTGCCGGTCATGCAGAGCCTGCTCGAAAACCCATCGTCCGGAGCGCTCTATCTCTTTCCCACGAAGGCACTCAGCCAGGATCAGCAGAGCGAGATAAACGAACTCGCCGAACCGGCTGACGGACGTGAAGGCATACCCCTGCGGGTTTGCATCTACGACGGAGACACCCCCCAGTCAATTCGCGCGGACGCACGGGAGCGGGGGAGAATCATCATCTCGAATCCCGACATGATCCACACCGGCATTCTGCCGAATCACCCGAAATGGATCCGCTTTTTTTCCAACCTTTCCTATATCGTCGTGGATGAAATGCATACGTACCGGGGCATCTTCGGCAGTCACATGGCGAATGTGATCCGTCGTATCCGCCGGATCGCACGTTTTTACGGCTCGGATCCGGTGTTTATATTCTGTTCCGCGACCATCGGGAATCCGCAGGAACTTGCCGAGCGGCTCATTGGAGAAACGGTGAAC
>CAZVEL010000112.1:0-2137 GCA_964626305.1 uncultured Treponema sp.
AAGGCCGCCATAGGTGGCAACGCCATACACCAGCGGATCTCCCGGGAAACGGACCAGCCCGAGCCACCCATGAACCATGGCCGGCAATCCGAAACAATACACCGGATAGAGAATAACAACCCGATCCGCCTGTATTTCCTCAGGAAAGCTTCGATGACTTAATCTGATTACTTCTGTTTCTTCCGGTAATGCCGCCGCAAGATCCCGCGCAACTTTGAGTGTGTTGCCTGTTCCTGTAAAAACGATGAGTACTGTTTTCATGATACTCATTATAGCAACCATATCTGGAGCACACAATGAAAAAGAACCATTCTCCGGTGTACCCGCGGAGGGTATTGCCGTATACTGTAGTGAAGAGTACCTGATTCAGGAGGATAGCAATGCCCAACTGGCTTGATAATGCAGTTTTTTACGAAATTTATCCACAAAGTTTCCAGGATACCAATGCCGATGGTATTGGAGACCTCCCCGGAATTATCCGTCGTCTCGACTATATCAGGGAACTCGGATGCAACGCCCTCTGGTTGAATCCCTGCTTTGAGTCCCCCTTTAATGATGCCGGATACGATGTCGCCGATTATAAAAAGGTTGCTCCGCGTTACGGCACGAACGACGACCTGATCAGGCTTTTTACCGAAGCTCACAAGCGGGGCATGCGTGTTATTCTGGACCTGGTCCCCGGGCATACTTCTTCGGCACATCCCTGGTTCCGTGAATCCATAAAACCGGAAAATAACAAGTTCACACACCGGTATATCTGGACCGACAGTATCTGGAAGGATGTTGAAAATGTATCCTCCATTTCCGGGTCTCTCCGGGGAATATCGTCCCGTGACGGTAGCTGTGCCCTCAACTTCTTTACCTCCCAGCCGGCGCTGAACTACGGCTTTGCCAATCCGACCGAGCCCTGGCAGCTGCCCGCAGATTCTCCCGAAGCGCTTGCAACCAGGGAGGCTATGAAAGATGTCATGCGCTTCTGGCTCGGTCTCGGCTGCGACGGATTCCGCGTTGACATGGCTTTTTCCCTTGTCAAAAATGATCCGGAACAGAAAAAGACTATAGAACTCTGGCAGGATTTTCGCCATTTTCTCGATGCTGAATATCCCGATGCAGCCTTCCTTTCAGAATGGGGGGATCCGGCGAAAGCGCTATTGGCCGGATTTCACATGGACTTCCTTCTCCATGTTGGCCCGTCCCACTATCCAGAACTCTTCCGTGGCGAGACCCCGTATTTCTCACGCACGGGCACCGGCGATGCCTCCGAATTCGTTGCCTACTACGAAAAGGCCCGGAAAACATCCGGGGGCCGGGGATTAATCTGTATACCATCAGGAAACCACGACATGTGCCGTATAGCGCGCCATCTCGACACGGAAGAACGAAAGAGGGCTTTTGCGTTCCTTCTCTCCATGCCGGGTGCGCCTTTCATCTACTATGGCGACGAAATAGGGCTCCGCCACGTGGAAAACCTTGTCTCAGTCGAAGGCGGATACGACCGCACCGGCGCGCGAACCCCCATGCAGTGGGATACGAGCCCCAATGCGGGATTCTCCACCGCGTCACCAGATAAACTGTACATATGCCAGGACGCTGATCCGGACCGTCCGGTCGCGGAGAAAGAGCGGGCAACGGCTGGCTCGCTCTTCGCCGAAGTGCAGCATCTCATTGCGCTCCGTTTAAAGCATGAACCCCTGCAAAGCAATGCCGACATAAAATTTCTTTCCGGGCATGAAAAGAGTTCTCCGCTGGTGTACCTCCGCTCCGGAGTCTCGGGAAAAATTCTCTGCGCGTTCAATCCTGCCGCAAAAGCGGCAACGGTGAAAACGCCGGCGCTCACGTCACGCGAGATCCTGTACCAGCAGGGAGAAGCCGCAACATTGTCAGGAGGAACGCTTTCCCTGCCGCCTGAATCAGCTACGTTCATCCAGGTGGACTAAGCGGTACACGCTACAAGCCCGTCACCGGCCGATAATGGCCCGTATGGCCGCCCCGGCAAGCATGAGTCCCGCCGCGGAGGGAACAAAGGAGACGCTTCCCGGCTCCCGTCCCGCTACCGGTAGGGGCTCTTCACGTGAGTAAAGAACAGGAACCTTGCGAAGACCCCGGGCCTTGAGCTCACGGCGTAGTACCCGTGCGA
>CAZVEL010000113.1:0-4807 GCA_964626305.1 uncultured Treponema sp.
TGTCGAGCCTTGGTCGGATAAAGGTTCACCGATTTGATATGTTCGCGCAGACCGGCTTCTCCCAGTGCAAGCATTTTTCCAGGGCTGTCCGCAACACGAAAGAGTGCTTCAGTTGCACGATTAACCCCCTTGTCCGTCATCTGGGCGGATAGAACCACCGCAACCAGGAGCGTATACGTGTTAATGCTTTTCAATTCTGTATCCGGATTGCTGATCATCCGGGAAAGCAAGGGGAATATTTTTGCGGCAGTTGCCTGATCAAGCAGCTTCATGAAAAGAAGTCTAGTCATGTTGGGCAAGCACGGCAAGACCTGCTATACTCCCGATCATGAACCTTCTTTCAGTAAGCCGGCTTACCCGGCACGGGCGCACCTCCCCCCTGTTTTCAGATATCAGCTTCGGACTTGACCAGGGCGATAAAGTCGCCCTGATCGGCCGAAACGGGTGCGGGAAAAGCACCCTGCTTGCCTGCATTGCAGGAACGCTTCCCGCCGATGGCGGTACAGTAACGGTGAACAAAAGTTCCGGGATTTCCTGGCTCCCGCAAACACCGGGTTTTTCGTCTGAAGACACCATCCAGAAACATATCTTCAAGTCCGGAGGAGATTCACTCCGGATTATCCGGGAATATGAACAGGCCTGTCATGAAATCGCTTCCAGTAAGCAGACGGCCGGAGTACAGGATCGTCTTGACGCAGCGACCCGGGAAATGGACCAGGGGAACCTTTGGCTCTATGAACAGCGGATACGTTCGGTTCTCACGACTCTTGGAATAACGGATCTTGATCTTCCCATGGCGTCCCTTTCCGGCGGGATGGTCAAGAAAGTGGCCCTTGCCCAGGTACTTGTTGAAGATACTGCCATCCTGCTTCTGGACGAGCCAACAAATCATCTTGATCTCGTTACTATCAAGTGGCTGGAAGACTATCTTGTATCCACCGATCGCGCAGTTTTCATGGTTACCCATGACCGCTACTTTCTTGATTCGGTGTGTAATGGAATTTATGAACTGTCAAACGCAGCGCTCACCCGGTATGAGGGAAACTTTTCTGTATATCTCGAAAAAAAGGCACAGGCCGAAGAAATAGCTGCGAATACCGAGGCACGAATAGAGTCAGTACTCCGCAAAGAACGCGAATGGTTGTTACGTGGTCCCCAGGCCCGCGGAACCAAAGCCCGCGCCCGGGTAGATGCCGTGAAGCGCATGATCAACCGCGAAAAACTGCCGGAGGAGGACGCGTTCAGCTTTGCCGTGACCGGACGCCGCCTTGGCGGAAAGATTCTTGAAGCCGAAAATATTGCTAAAACCTTCGAAGGAAATCCCGAACCGGTCATCGCCGGTTTTACCTACCGGTTCAGGAAAGGAGAGCGTATCGGCATTTTCGGAAACAATGGCACCGGGAAGACAACCCTCCTGAATCTTCTCACCTCCACTATTCCACCTGATTACGGGACGGTTACCCGTGGAGATAACACGGTATTCGGCTATTTCATGCAAAACCCGGTGCTGACTGACAGCGAAGAAACCGTTCTTGAATACATCAGCGAAAAAGCAAGCGTTATTACCATGGCCGACGGAACAACACTTTCGGCATCCCGGCTTCTGGAACGATTCGGCATAACCGGACCAGCACAATATGTTCCGCTCACGACTCTTTCGGGCGGGGAAAGAAAACGGGTCTATCTCGTCCGGTTGCTTATGGAAAACCCCAATTTTCTCGTTCTCGATGAACCGACGAACGATTTCGATATTTACACCATGAGTGTTCTTGAAGACTTCCTTTCAAACTTTGCCGGTTGTCTCCTCGTCGTTTCCCATGACCGATATTTTATGGACCGGACCGTTGAGTCCCTGTTTGTCCTTGAATCCGATGGAAGCGTATCCGGGTTTGCCGGCAGTTGCTCCGACTATCTCGCGTTCCTGTCCCAAAATCGTGAAAAAACGAACCAGCATGACCCGAAGGATACGTCCGATACAAAACCGGTCCCCGTAAAGAGACCCGCCGATAAGCCAAAAAAACGCACCTACAAGGAGCAAAAAGAGTTTGAAGCAATTGAAGAGGAAATAATAACGATGGAAGCCGAAAAAGACACGCTTTCGGCAAAACTTTCCAGCGGTGAGTCCGATCATCGAGTTCTTGCCGAGATTTCAGACCAGCTTACCCGGATCAGCGCGGAAATTGAAGATAAATACCAGAGGTGGGAACACCTCTCCAATTTAAGCTGAAGAAAAGGCTGCTATGCTATGTATAGAAGTGGAGAAATTTATATCGTGAGTGTATACTCGAAGTAACCGGAAAAAAGGGAGCGTTATGAAATTATCACCATTGGCCCGGAAAATTACCCGCCGTGCAGTTGCGTCTTTTTTTATTGTCCAGATCGGCATGCTGCTTGTGAGCGAGTTTTTTTCTCAAATGTATAACCCGAGTCGCGATCTGGACTTTGGCGGACGCATTCTATTAGCGCTAAACCCGAGGCTGATTGTTTTTGTCCTTGTCATTTGTACTGTGACTGGATTTTTGATCCGGGCATACCTGAAACCTCTCTGGCGGGAACTTGAGACTGCCGAAGACCGGCGAGAAGCAAAGAATTCGCGCCGCGCCCGGCTCATCGCTGTCAGGCTTCCCTGGACACTGATTATTTATAACAGTGTGTTATGGATTTTCTCCATTGTCCTTTTTTACTATTTAAGCGGGAGATCCATGCCGTCGGGATTGCCCTTCTCCTGGGTACTCGCAATAAAACTCACCGAATCCTTTGCCGGCTCGCTTATCAATGCGTTCGTTATTGATTCCTTCCTGAAAGAACCGAAACAACTCCTCAATATCACCAGCCTGGGAAAAAATGAACGCGATAATTTTATAGAAAAAAAAGGCATTATTATTCCCATGGCAACAGGGCTCATTCTCATAACCCATCTTGCTTTTGTATCCTGGTTCTTCTTCACCCGGACCCCCGGACAGCAAGGGCCGTCGTCAATACTGACAGCATTTCTCATCGTCGGTATTCTCTTTGAAATACTGGTTTTCTATATAAGCTGGCTCTCCAAAAAACAGGACACCATCCAGTTTTCCATTCTTGACGAACAAATTCTCCGTCTCGCATCAAGTGAATCCGCCGATCTCAACAGGAAAGTGGCAATTCTCAACTTCGATGAAACCGGCCGCATTACCGAAAGCCTTAACCTCTATCTGGATCCCCTGCAAGCCATGATAACCGAAATAAGCAGGGGGTGCTCAACCCTCAAGGACAACGACTCCGGGCTCACGGCATCCATGTTCGAGGCCGACGAAAAGATCCGGGAGATAAACAGTGCAGTCAAGAATGCGGAAAAGGTTATAGAAGACCAAACCGCGACAACTGGTGAATCGACAACGGCGGTACAAAAGATCACCTCGAGAATTGCCGATCTTCACGCCGCCGTTACCCAGCAAACCGGCAGCGTTAACAACTCGAGTGCCGGTATTGAACAGATGATCGCCAACATACAGTCGGTTACCGGAAATGTTCAGAGAATCAACAAGGCATGTGAGGATCTTCTTTCCGCAGCGAATCTGGGCAAGGGGAAAATTGAAGAATCAAATGCGCTCATCGAACATGTTGTGGCATCTTCAACCATGCTCATGGACGCGAACAAGGTTATCTCGTCAATCGCCGCCCAGACCAATCTTCTGGCCATGAACGCAGCCATTGAAGCAGCTCACGCCGGAAGCGCCGGGGCAGGATTCGCAGTCGTGGCCGATGAAATACGCTCTCTCGCCGAGAAAAGCTCCCGCCAGTCATCAATTGTCAACAGTCAGCTGAAGGAAGTACAGGAAGCCATAGAAAACACGGTTGCCGCTTCACGGGACGCCTCGTCAGGTTTTGACAATGTTCTCGAACTCATTACCACCGTTACCAATATGGAGAAGGAAACCAGCTCCGCGATGGAAGAACAGAGGATTGGATCCGACCAGGTTGCGCAGACGCTTTCCGAGATGAAGCAAACAACCGAGATTGTAAATACCGCAGCCCGCGAGCTTTCCGACGACTCCTCCCGGCTCAATCAGGCCATTACCAGCCTGAAAGAATGCTCTGATCGTGTTCGTAAAGAAATGGAAGCAATTATGGGAGATACCCTTGCCATGAACGCGACCTTTGAAGAAGTAGCGGAGCTGAAGAAATATAACAGCGAAATATTCAAATCCGTATCCACGCAGGTTGGTCGGTTTATTCTATAATCAGGAGACAACACATGAAACGGGATTTTCCCACAATCTTTATCGGGAGTCTTTTTCTCGGCGCAGGAATCTTAATTGGCGGTGTTCTGCTCGGACTTTTCGAGTTCAACATCAGCTTGGCCGGCTGGTGGACAATCTTCATCATCGCTCCGGCTCTCTTCTCCATGATGCAAGGCGGACTGAACGCCGGTAATTGTATCATGCTTGCGGTCGGTGTAATTCTGCTCATGAATGCACAGGAAATAATTCCTGTTTATATTAGCTGGAAGCTCATATTCCCCATCGCGCTCATTGCCGTGGGAATCCAGCTCTTGTTCGGCGGATCATTATCCTGCAAGGCCTGCGGTTCAAAGTCTGCGGGGAACGAACCACATTCCGCTGATGCCTCCCGCCAGCAGTACACGGCATTTTTCGCCGGACAGGATGTGAATTACGGTAGCGAGATATTCACCGGAGCTTCCTACAGTGCAACCTTTGGAGCCATTAACGCTGATCTGCGGAACGTGACCTTGAACGGCGATGCGGTAATTATGGTTTCGGCCCTTTTCGGCGGAATAGACATCAAGCTTCCACAGAACGTAAAGATG
>CAZVEL010000114.1:0-4480 GCA_964626305.1 uncultured Treponema sp.
TTCGCTACTATACCAGCCATGAACTATACCGAAAAACTCAAGAATCACGCACTGTCCGTGCCGGAAATTCTTCTTCCGAAAAAATCGATAGATCTTGCCAAATGGGCCGTAGTCGCCTGTGACCAGTATACCCAGGACCGGGACTACTGGAAAAAGGTGGAACAAAACACAGAAGGAAAGCCGTCAACAATTTCCCTGATTTTCCCCGAGGTTTACCTGGAAGACTCCGGGCGGACAGAACGCATACAAGCAATTCACCATGCCATGAATGACTACCTGGATCCCGCAGGATCCGATGTATTCGACGAACCCGTTCACGGATGTATCTATCTTGAACGTACCACCGCCTACGGTAGAGTCCGCAAAGGACTGGTTACTGCGATAGACCTTGAAGCCTACGACTGGAAACCTGATACTACCGCGATGATACGTGCGACTGAAGCGACCATTGTGGACCGCATCCCCCCCCGGATGGAAATACGCCGCGGGGCGCCTCTGGAACTTCCCCACATCATGCTGCTGGTAAATGATCCGGAAAAAACCCTGGTTGAAAATACCGGCAGCCGGGTCAGGGACGGACAGCCCTGTTATACCACTCGTCTTGAGCCGGATGCCGGACAGATCAGCGGCTGGGCAGTTTCTTCGAATGACGATCTAACAGCACTTGCCAGTGCAATTGAATCCATTGGGAAAGCGAATACCTGCCCGGATGGGTCCTGCTTCCTTTTTGCCGTGGGAGACGGCAATCATTCCCTGGCAACCGCGAAGGCAGTCTGGGAAGAGTATCGGGACACAAACGGACTCACCGGCGAGGAAGCCGAACAGCATCCGGCACGATACGCGCTTATTGAAATCGTAAACATTCATGACGAAGGGCTTACCTTTGAACCCATTCACCGGGTGCTTTTCGGAGCGGATCACCGGGAACTTACCGGTTTTATACAGGACAAACTCGGAGGAACCCTTATGGATTCCGCGGATGACGGAGAACTCGAAAAACGCGTTGCCACCCGCACCACCACCTGCTTTGGCTTTGTCTCCCCCGGGATGAGGACTGTTCTCGAAAGCCCTGATCCTGCGCTCGCGGTCAGCCGCCTTCAGCCGGTACTCGATGAATTTGTTACCAGTCATGCGGATGTTACCATGGATTACATCCACGGAACGGATGAAGTGTTCCGGCTCGGGGAAAAAGAGGATGCCGTTGCAATCCTGCTTCCACCAGTGGAAAAAAACAGCTTTTTCTCCACAATAGCCGCAACCGGCCCCCTGCCGCGGAAAAGTTTTTCCATGGGGGAAGCCAGCGAGAAACGGTACTATCTGGAATGTCGACGACTGTTCCACTGATATCTTGCATTTTCGGAGGTTTTGTCCGACTATACTGTGTATGGATCATGATATTGACACCAGGATAAATGTAACGGTCGGGGACCGCCTTGAACCTTTCAGAAAACATGCTGTTCCCGTCGCCGCCGTTTTTTTCTTCCTTGCACTACTGACTTCGGTGTTCTGCCTGAGAAGCGGCATCACCATAGTCTTCCAGCATGCTTTTTATATACCCATTTTGATAATTGCCCTCTATTATCCAAACCGCGGCATGCTGTTGGCCCTGCTGTCCTCCGCAGTCTATATCACGCTTTTCCTTACACTGGGCCCGGGAGTACCGGGCGTAATCCCCGCGCTTATCTGGGTAGCATTTTATCTTGCCGTATCCTGCGGGACTGTCTTCGTGTCCCGCCACCGACTGAGTGCGGAACAGGCGTTGAAGCACCACATGGAACATCTTGAGGAACTCGTGGCGGAGCAAACCCGGTATATCTCCGAAAAACTTGAACGATCCCTGCAGCTTGAAGAAGCGTATCGAAAAGGAAATGAGTACTATGAACAACTCTTCAAGCAGATTGACGCACCGACGGTCATCTGGAATCCCGACTTGTACATAACGGATGCGAACAATGCCTTTTCTGATTTTTGTAAACATGAGCGGTCGGAATTGAAGGGAAGAAAAATAACTGGTATACTTCCGTTTGATCCGGCGGATTTCCATAACTATCCCGTTCAGCTGGAACTGCCTGCGCGAACCACCGACCTTCTTCCACGCAGAAGTCTGTGGATAATTTCCCGCGTACAGGATCTGCATAACCAGGATACCCGGGCCTACATCGCAGTGGGAATGGATTTTCCTGCGATTGATACTATGAAATTATGAGGAAGCATAACTGATGCCAGCAACCGATTTGGGCAAGAAGGTCTTTTTTCTCTATCCGCCCAGTGTCATCCGCGACGAAATGATTGGACGTCTCCTGGACCAGGAATACGAAGTCTACATGCTCAAAGACATAAAAATGAGCGAACCCTTGCTCCGCAAGCATCCGGATTCACTGGTTTTTGTCAACATAGACGTGGGGATGTCAGAACCCGAATGGGAAGAATGGATACGGAAAACCATGGAAAACCCCGAAACCTCCGGCATCGGAATCGGGATTGTTACCTACAATACCGATGAAGCCCTTCAGAGAAAATATCTCATGGATATCGGGATCCCCTGTGGATTCATCAAACTCAAACTGGGACTCGATGAAAGTACCAGAATACTGCTTACGACATTGCGGGCCAACGAAGCAAAGGGCCGCCGGAAATATGTACGGGCAAACTGCTCGAACGATACCCTTTCAGCTATCAATCTTAGGGAAGGACCAATAAAAACGACGGGGAAACTGCTGGACATCAGCATTGTCGGTTTTTCCTGTATTCTGGATCCCGATCCGGCATTCCAGAAAAACACCATTCTCCACGATATTCAGCTCAAACTCCGCGCAAGCCTCATCCGGACAAAGGTTGTCGTATTCGGTATGCGTGAATACGACGGGAGGACCGTGTACGTCATGCTCTTTGCCGAGCCGCATACCCAGGCCTCCCGCGAAAAAATACGGAATTTTACTCAGCTCACCCTCCAGCGCGAAATCGAACTGGAGATGAACAATGCGAAAACCGTCAAACAGGAAGAAACACCCTAGCGGGCAAGAGCCTGTTCAAGATCCTCAAGAATATCATCTATATGCTCAATACCGATTGAAAGCCGGACCAGTTCCGGCTGCAATCCGCTGGCGCGCTGTTCTTCCTCACTCATCTGCGAGTGGGTGGTGCTTGCCGGATGTGTCGCAAGACTCTTCGCGTCTCCCACATTGGAAACATGCGAAAACAGCGTAAGATTTTCAATAAACGTACGTCCCCGCTCTGTCGCAGTTTTTCCGTTTCCCGCCTTGATACCGAAGACCACCATGCCGCCCGACCCGTTTTTCAGTTGCTTTTTCGCCACCGGGAACGCGGGATCATCCTCGAACCCCGGATAACGAACCCAGTCGACCTCGGGATGTTTATTCAGGAATTTCGCGACAGCAAGACCGTTTTTACTGTGCCGCTCCATACGCAAATGAAGCGTTTCACACCCGATGAGGAATATCCAGGCATTATCCGGTGAGAGACAGGCTCCGAGATTTCGCAGCGGTACCGTACGGAAACGGAGCGAAAAAGCAATCGGAGCCAATGCCGCCGGAAGATCCTGTGCCCAGCGGAGACCGTGATAGTTTGCATCCGGTTCGGTAAAGAGTGGTACGTTGGAGTTTTTCCAGTCGAACGTGCCGGAATCAATAACCGCGCCGCCCATTGCAGCCCCATGACCACCGATCCACTTGCTCAGTGAATGAATAACGATATCCGCGCCATCGTCGATGGGACGATAGAGCGCCGGAGGCGTGAAGGTTGCATCAACCACGAGCGGGATACGGTGTTCATGCGCGATATCCGCAAGCGCGCGGATATCGGGCATATCGAGGGCAGGGTTGCCCATGGTTTCCACATAGAGAAATCGGGTTTTCGGTGTTATATACTTGCGGAAGGAATCAGGATTCGCCGCATCGGCAAACTTGACCGTAATACCCTGATCCGGCAGAAGGACTTTGAACATCGTCACCGTGCCGCCATAGAGATTCGACGCCGAAACAATTTCGTCGCCAGCACGGGCAAGGGTAAGCGCCGTATAGTGCACGGCTGAGGTTCCCGAGCTCGTAACCACGGCAGCTGCCCCGCCTTCCAGACCGGCAAGCCGCGTCTCGAGGATCTGACTGGTTGGATCGCCGAGACGGGTATAGAGGAATCCGAGATCCTTGAGCGCAAAGAGGTTAGCGGCATGCTCCGCAGAATCGAAGGTATACGCGGTGGTACGCCAAACCGGAAGCCCGCGGGATCGTGTAACAGGATCGGGTGTCTGCCCGCCATGTACCGCGAGTGTTTCAAATCGTCTTTTTTCCATGATATCCTTCCTTTATTCTTCCCATAACCAGGTTGAAAGATACCGTTCTCCGGTATCAGGTAAAACAGCAACAATGGTTTTGCCGTCATTCTCAGGTCGTTCGGAGAGAACCAATGCCGCTTCCAGCGCCGATCCGGATGAAATGCCCATGAGCAGCCCTTCTTCCCGTGC
>CAZVEL010000115.1:0-3805 GCA_964626305.1 uncultured Treponema sp.
AGATAATCAGTGAGGTTCAGGCGGAATTTCGCGCCAGCTTCGTCGATGGTTATACGGGTGCCGCGTTCTGATACTTTGTCGTATTGTGATTCCGTACCACGCTGGCGGCGCCGAATCTTGGTGTGTATATGCTCTGGAGGCACGGAAAGTGTCTTTGCGGCGGCTTCTTTCATCACCGCCATCCAGGCGTTTTCTTCGTCGTCGGGTTTGTCATAGGGGCGCTCATAGAGCGATATGTGCAGATGACGGTCGTTGTTTTCGGTGTCCGTGTAGAGATCTACTGCGAGGGGGACTTCGGGGATATCCTTGTCGTACAGGCGAAACGAGGATACTCCGGTACGTTTGGCCCATTTCCTGAGATGCGCATACCGTTTAGCAAGACGGTTGGCAAACATGAGAGCCTGGTTTTCTGTGGTCTGATTATTCATTACGTTCGAAACGCATCATGACGGAGAGCAGGGCAAAGCCGGAAGTCAGGTCTTCTTTCTGAACAACAACGTGATCAGGCAGGGAGAGTTTCCGGTTGGTAAAATTCCATATTGCGGTAATGCCGGCGGCCACAATGCGGTCGGCCGCTTCCTGTGCATGTTCGGAGGGCACGGTAAGAATCCCGATTCGGGCCCCGGTTCTCCTGATCTGTTTTTCCAGGGCAGACAGTGGATATACACGTACCCCGTGAATGGTATTGCCAATCTTGTCTTCATCATTGTCAAAAGCCGCGGCTATATCGATACCATGGAGGCTGAATTCCTGGTATCCGGCAAGTGCGGTTCCGAGGTTACCGGCTCCCACAATAACGGCCGTTTGTTCGGTGTCCCATCCAAGAAAGCGGTTGATGGCATTCAGGAGTTCTTTCGTGGGATAGCCTCTCTTGGGTCGCCCCACGATGCCGGTTATGGCAAGATCTTTGCGGACCTGGATCGGTTCGAGCTTGAGTTCCTGTGCGATTATGGTTCCCGAAATGTATTCCTGATTATTCTTGTACGCCTGTTCCACGATGTAGAGGTAGGAGGGCAAGCGACGAACCGAGGGCGCTGCGGAAATCTTGTGTTTTGCCATAACACTTCCTTGTATTTCGTTTTTTTTTTAACGATATACGCGAAGCTGGTGAAAGTCAAGCCTATGTATGGAAACTAATCTTAAAATTCAGTATACTCGTTCCCATTCATACCTATGAACAGGAGTAGTATACCATGTATGACCCCGTCGATCCAAAAGTTAATTTCCCCGGGCAGGAAGAAAAAATTCTCGCATTCTGGCGGGATAACGATATTTTCAAGAAATCCATTACCAATCGGGCAAATGCACCCGAATATACTTTTTACGACGGTCCTCCTTTCGCAACCGGTTTGCCGCACTTTGGGCACTTTGTTCCGAGTACCATAAAAGACATCATCCCGCGCTATCAGACCATGAAGGGTAATCGCGTTGAGCGCCGTTTCGGCTGGGACTGTCATGGTCTTCCGGTGGAAAACCTCATTGAAAAAGAACTTGGTCTCAATTCAAAGACCGACATTGAAGAATTCGGCGTGGCGAATTTCAACGAAGCCTGCCGGTCAAGCGTGCTCCGTTATGTTAAGGAGTGGCGCGAAACCATTACCCGGCTCGGCCGATGGGTAGATTTTGACAATGACTACAAGACGATGGAAGCCGACTACATGGAATCCATCTGGCATGTCATGAAGAGTCTCTGGGAGAAGGAGCTTCTCTACGAAGGTCACTATATCCTGCCATACTGTCCCCGCTGTTCCACAGTGCTTTCCAACCACGAGCTCAATCTTGGCGGCTACCAGGACGTACATGACCCTGCCATTACCATCCGTTTCAAGGTCTCCGGCACGGTCGCCGGGAGTGCCGCGGAGAAGCATGCGGCCAAAGAGCTTGCCGGTAAAAATGCGTACCTTCTCGCCTGGACTACCACACCCTGGACGCTTCCGAGCAATCTCGGTCTCACCATGGGGCCCGATGTGGACTACGTGCTCGTGGCCGACGGCGATGACGCCTACATCCTGGCCGAAGCGCGTCTTCCCGCCTACTACCGGGAATCAGATGAGTATACTATCCTCTGGAAAAAGAAGGGGAGTGAACTTGAGGGCATTACCTACGAGCCCCTGTTCCCGTATTTTGCTTCTCTCGCCACGAACGAGGACGGCACTCCCGGCGCGTTTAGAACTCTGCTCGGCGATTTTGTCACCACGGAAGATGGTACCGGTATTGTGCATACCGCACCGGGATTCGGTGAAGACGACAACCGTGTGTTCAAAGGAACCGGCGTACCCACCGTCTGCCCGATTGATGCCGAATGTCGCTTTACCGCCGAGGTTTCAGACTATCAGGGGCAGTTCGTAAAAGATGCCGACAAGGCGATCATCGACCGGCTCAAATCCGAAGGGAAACTCGTAAAACGCGAACAGATTCTCCATGCCTACCCGCATTGCTGGCGCTGTTCAAGCCCGCTTATCTACCGCGCGGTAGGAAGCTGGTTCGTCAGTGTGGAAAAGATAAAGGACCGCATGATCGCGGCCAATCAGAAAATCAACTGGCAGCCCGATCATATCAAGGACGGACGGTTCGGTAAGTGGCTCGACGGGGCCCGCGACTGGGCAATCAGCCGGAACCGCTACTGGGGAAATCCGCTTCCCGTGTGGAAATGCGATGCCTGTAACGACACCGTCTGCGTGGGAAGCCGCAAGGAACTCGAACAACTTTCCGGCGTGTACCCCGAAGATCTTCACAAGCATTTTGTGGATGAGATAACCTTTCCCTGTTCATGCGGCGGCACCATGCGCCGGATCAGCGAGGTTCTCGACTGCTGGTTTGAATCGGGCGCCATGCCCTATGCCCAGAGTCATTATCCGTTCGAAAACAAGGAAGCGTTCGAAAAAAGCTTCCCGGCCAACTTCATCTCGGAAGGACTTGACCAGACCCGGGGATGGTTTTACACCCTTACGGTACTCGCCGCCGCGCTTTTCGATGGTCCCGCGTTCGAGAATTGCATCGTAAACGGCCTTGTGCTTGCCTCGGATGGCAAGAAAATGTCCAAGAGCCTCAGAAACTATACCGATCCCAACAAGGTTGTAAACGAGTTCGGTGCCGACGCGCTCCGTCTCTTTTTGATGCATTCGGCGGTTGTTCGGGCCGATGACCTGAAATACAGCGACGACGGTGTGCGCGATGTCCTCAAGGGCATCCTTATACCCTTGTGGAACAGTTACAGCTTCTACGTAACCTACGCGAATATCGACGGCATCAACCCGCCGGACGCCGACACCCTGCCTTCCTGCGACAATCCCCTGGACGAGTGGATTCTTTCCATCACCGAGAAAATGGTCCTTGAAGTTGGAACTGCGCTCGATTCCTACGACCTCTCGAAGGCAATTGATCCCATCGTCGATTTTGTGGACCAGCTCAACAACTGGTACATCCGCCGCTCCCGCCGCCGGTTCTGGAAGAGTGAAAACGATGGCGATAAGGCATGTGCCTACGACACCCTCTACCGGGCCCTCAAGAAATTCACCCTTGTTGCGGCACCGGTTGTTCCCTTCGTTACCGAATCCATCTGGCAGAACCTCCGCGTTGAAGGGGATCCGGAATCGGTACATCTTGCCGATTATCCCGTGTACGACGAAGCCCTGCGGGACGAGGCACTCGAGTTCAAGATGGCTACCGTGCAAAAAGCGGTTTCCATGGGGCGGAGTCTCCGTTATCAGTTCAACCTTAAAACCCGCCAGCCCCTGCGAGCGGTGGAGCTCGTTACCCGGAATCCGGAAGAAAAGAAAGTACTCCTGGAAATGGAAGAGAGTAT
>CAZVEL010000116.1:0-1923 GCA_964626305.1 uncultured Treponema sp.
GCCCGACGCAGCAGCCATGGTATCGAAAGCAGACGGTACCGCCCCCGATGGAGCGGTTATACGTGCGTGATCAGAAAGATCCCGGAGCCCAACAAAACCCGGATGCGGTTCATTGAATATCCCGAATCCGATAACCGCATCACAGTCCTTAATACGGCGGGCGGTGTGTCTCATGGCGTCAATATAATGATCCTGGAGCCAGTCCTGAACCGGAACCCCTTCCACAAATAGCCCGGGCGCAAATACATTACCTGCAAAGAAAAGTGTACTCATAGTTGCCGCGGCATAACGCAGATTATTCAGTCCCCAGCTCATGGGCCGGTACGATGGTCCCTGATCCTGAATAGTGAAGGCAGCACCGGTTACCGAAATAGTATCCGGGTCCATACCAACCGCTTCCAGAGTCCAACGAGGAGCTCCGTCGCCCCCGGTCCATCGGCTCCACACATCCTGATGCGGATCAATAAAAACAGCAAAACCATACTCTTCAGCTTTTTTCAGGATCGCGCGCAGATATGAGAGATAATCCTCGTCGTAAATCCCGGGACCTTCATGCTCAACTGCTTCCCAGGTAATAACCATACGGAGGGAGTTAAAACCCCATCCGGCAAGCCGGGAAAAATGATCATCTGCCTCGTCCAGCGGAAACGGACGCCCCACAAAGGAAACGTCTCCCGAAAGTGGATTCCCTGGCGGTGTTGCAGGAATCTTGCTGTCTCCGCCAAGATTACAACCGCGGAGCAACACATACCGCCCGTCGCGATCACGTATATGAATACCATCAAGAAAAAAATGTGGTTCAGTTTTCATAAAACCCTCCCTTCACAATAAAAAAAGGACCCCTCTGGGTCCTTTTTGCATACGCATGAAGTGCAACAAACAGCCGACTATTCCGTTAAAATCCGGATAACCTCAGCCTTGTCGGTTGCCTTGAGAATCTCCTGACGCTTTTCAGAGCTCTTGAACAACAGGCTCACTTCCGCAAGAAACTGCAGATGAGGACCAGTCTTGTCTATGGGAGACAGGGTCATGATGAATATGCGACAGGGTTCCTGATCGAGCGAATCAAAGTCGACCGGTGTATCGGAAATACCCATACAGGCAACAAGATCATCAACCGAATCGGTCTTGCCGTGAGGAATGGCAATACCATGCTTCATGCCGGTGGACATCTTGCGTTCCCGGTCAAGAACACATGCCCGTGCGGCATCTTTATCTTTCACCTTGCCGGCACTCACAAGAATGTCGAGCAGCTCATCGATTATCGATTCTTTAGTTGTACCTTTAAGGTGCAAATTGACTGTATCAGTCGTTAAAACTGTCTTCAGGTTCATAACGGTAGTTTACGGTCCTTCATAGGAAAAGTCAAGGTTTTTCAGTATAATATAGAAATGACAAACCTCGATAAATTCTATTCAGATGCACAAAAGTCCCTGGCACGGGCAGTTCGGAATGGTTCTACCAGCACCCTTACCGCAGAACTTGAACAAAGCTTTATGGACTGGACCCGCTCCTACGGCCCACTGGCAGACAATTTATATGCCTTCTGGGCTGAACGGTATGCCGGATCGCTTGCCAACGACCAGGAACGCGATATTGCAATCAACCATCTTGTTTCTCTCATGGCGTTACTCACCGGTTCATTTGATGAATCCATGGACTTTTCCATTGATGAATGGGTAGACATCCGAGAAATCGTTTCCGCCGAGGCGGAATCCATGGAAATGGAGCGGCTTACGGAGATCATGTCCATAATCGTCGCCCGGGGGGGCTTTAATTACTGCTACCAAAATTGTTGAAACCAAAAATCAATACATACCCCTCACACAACAAGATGCCGGGCGACCCAGCCGTTGCCCGGCTGACCCTTCAAGGGCACCACACCCGTCCGGAAGCACACAACTGGCGGGTTTTTCTTCTTCC
>CAZVEL010000117.1:0-7112 GCA_964626305.1 uncultured Treponema sp.
GGAAACGCCCGCCGGCGACCTCCCCGACTGGGCACGGACGTTGGCGCAATCGAAAAGCCCGGAGACGCCCGCCGCCATTATTACCGCAAAAGCAAAGCCTCTCGTGGTACTGCCGGTATTCCCTGGAACCAACTGCGAGTATGACATGGCCCGCGCGTTTGCACTTTCCGGAGCGAAAACCCGCCTTGTCGTCCTTAAAAACCGTACCGCAGCAGATCTTGACGCATCGCTGGAAGAACTTGCCGCTGCGATACAGGAAGCCCAGATACTCGCTTTCTCGGGCGGCTTTTCCGCGGGAGACGAACCGGACGGCTCGGGCAAATTTATCGCGAACATCCTACGCGAGGGAGTAATTACCGACCGGATCATGGACCTTGCCAAAAAGCGTAACGGCCTCATCCTCGGCATCTGTAACGGCTTTCAGGCACTGATAAAAGTAGGGCTCATACCCTATGGAGAAATCCGTGAACCGGCATCGGAGATGCCAACACTCACCTATAACACCGTCGGCCGGCATGTTTCCCGTTTTGTACGCACCCGGATAACCTCAAACTGCTCCCCCTGGGCGTCCGGAGCCGGCCTTTCAGCCGGAACAGTACACACCATTCCGGTTTCTCACGGAGAGGGACGTGTTATTCTTGACTCCTACTTCGCGAAAACACTGTTTGCCAATGGCCAGGTCTTTACCCAGTATGTGGATGCTTACGGGGAACCGACCATGTGTGAACCGGATAATCCCAACGGATCTCTGTTCGCCATCGAAGGATTAACCGACGAAACCGGCAGAATTCTGGGTAAAATGGGACACAGTGAACGAGCAATCGATACAGAAACGGGCGGAAAAACCCGGCATCTTTTCAAGAACATCCCCGGTGATACCTGTGAAAACATATTCGCCGCAGGGATCAACTACTTTTCATAGGAGATATCATGAGAAAATCACTACTGCTTTTTTCCTCGCTCGTTGTCCTGCTGCTTGCTGGCTGTGACCGCGGACAAGAAACATGGATAACCGATCTGGATACCGCAGCCGCCCAGGCACAGGATACCGGGAAAGGCATCCTCCTCGTCTTTACCGGCTCAGACTGGAACGAAGAAAGCAAAATTTTTGCGGAATCCCTCTTTACCGAAGAATTTTTCGCAACCGGATCAAAGGAATTCGTTTTATGCAACATCGACATCCTGCAGGACGAGGAACTGCTCGACAAAGAAACCCGGGAAAAAAACTATCAGCTTGCCCAGTCATACGCTGTGCAGCAGATACCGGCTTTCTATCTGCTTACAGCAGATAAAGACATCTACGGGACGTTTACAACAGAAGCTGAAACAACCACGATTGAATCCTTGTATGAACAAACCGCGTCCTATTCCGAAGACCGGGACCGTATTGTCTCTCTCAAACAGAAGATTGCCGAATCCGAAGGTCTGGAAAAGGCCGGATACATGGACGAGTTCATGGAAATGGTTTCTCCCCAGCAACGGGAAAGTTATCGCCATTACGTTGAAGAGATTACCCAGCTTGATGCCGACTCCACAGCGGGTCTCAAACCGAAGTATCTGCTCCAGCTCCAGTATATGAAGGCGGTGGATCTCTACCAGGAGGGGAACCTCGCTGAAGCGGGGGAAGGCTTTTTTGAACTTGCTCGCGGAGAACTCCTTGATCCGGCGAAAAAACAGGAAGCTCTTTACATGGGGACCTATATGTATGCCATGTCGGAAACCATTGAAGCCGAAAAACTCATCCGCTGGCTGGAAGAAGCCATCGCCGCGGACCCGGAAAATCCCGGGGTGGAACAGATTGTCAATACGATTGAACAGATCAAACAAGACGATTCCGGACAGTAGCATCTGTTCCCGGCTGTTATTGACGGCCGGGAGCGTATGCGCTAGTCTTGTTCCCAAGTAACCATGGAAGTTCCCGATACCCTGCCTGCGTTGCTGTACGTTGTCGCGTTTCCCGTGCTCCTTCTTTTTTCGATGTTCTTTTCAGCGTCGGAAACCGCGTTTCTCTCGGCAAGCAGGCTCCACATTCGTTATCTCAGAGAAAAAAATTACAAACCGGCAAAGCGCGTTGAACGGCTGCTGGCGAGAAAATCCTTTTTTTTGAATACTATCCTTGTTGGAAACAACATCGTCAACATTTCGCTATCGTCTCTTGCAACCGCACTTGCCATCAGTCTTTTCGGATCGGCCGGTGTCGGAATCGCGACCGTTACCGTAACCATTCTGGTGCTCATATTCGGTGAAATAATCCCTAAATCCCTTGCCCTGACCTCTCCGGAAAAAATGGCTCTGCGGTTCTCGCTCCCTCTGGCCCTTTTCGGAATACTCGCATTACCGGTAATTGCGGCGTTCTCCCTTCTGACCTCACTGGTTCTGTATGTCACTGGTGTCCGTCATAAATGGTCAGCCGGTACCGTTACCGAAGAAGACCTTCGGACGCTCATAGAGGTTGGTGAAGAAGAGGGGGTTCTTGAATCGGATAAACGGGATATTCTGCACCGCATACTGGATTTTACTGACCTTACCGCGCGGGATATCATGACTCCGCGTACTGCGCTTGTAAGCGTCGGGATGGATACCGATTGCAGCGAAATTCTCGCGCTTTCGGCATCGTCCGGGTTTTCCCGCATCCCGGTTCAAGGAGACGACATTGATGACATTCGCGGAATCGTATACATAAAAGATCTCCTCATGACCGGAACGTTCTTCGAGAACGCCGTCCGTGCCCGTAACATCATGAGAAGCGCGCTGTTCGTTTTTGAAACACAAAGCATTCCGCTGCTTCAGGAGAAACTGAGAACCGAAAATCAGAACTGTGCGATTGTACTGGATGAATACGGTGGAACGGCAGGGCTTGTTACCATGGAAGATATATTTGAGGAAATCTTCGGTAGCATCCAGGATGAGTTTGACCATCACAGTGATGCCACGTTGAAAGAGACGGTAGACAATAGTGATACAAAAGACGAGGAAATTTTCATCCCAGGGGCGGAACGAATTGAAACGGTCAACACGCTTCTGGACATTCATCTTGAATCCAGGCATTACGATACCATTGCCGGATTCCTCCTTGAACGGTCCGGCGATATTCCGTTGCCGGGATTCACCGTTGAAGAACAGGACTATCTTTTCACTGTTCATGAACGATCCGGAAACAGAATTGAAACGGTACGCGTTAAACACAACAGGGGTACAGAATGAACGGTATTTCGCTGTATCTCATTTCAGGCATTATCCTTCTCTTTTTCCTTTCCGCGTTCTTTTCAGCGTCGGAAACCGCTCTTACCGCCATATCCAAGGTCCGTTTACGACAGCTGCGTAAAAGTAAAAACCGCCAGGACAGGATTATTGTATTCCTTCTTGACAATCCATCCCGGCTGATAACCACCATCCTGGTTGGAAATAATATCGTAAACATCTGGGCAACCAGTATTGCCACTGCGGTCGCAATAGCCATTGCAGGCCCCGGGGGCATAACCGCGGCAACGCTTGCCATGACAGGAGCAATTCTCGTGTTCGGCGAGATTATCCCCAAGTCCATCGCATCATCTCACAGCGAGGCCTGTGCCCGTGTTCTCGGTCTTCCGATTGCGCTTGCGCAAAAACTCCTCTTTCCTGTTGTTTTACTCCTCTCGACGATTAATTCCCGGATACTTTCCCTGCTGCACCGTCTGCACCCCCAGTCTGCAACCCGGCTCACGGAAGAAGAACTCAAGATCATGGTGCATGCCGGTAAAAAAGACGGAGCCCTTGAAGAAGGCGAGCACAGTCTGCTAAACAGGGCATTCTTCTTCACCGATACCCGGGTTCGGGAAATAATGACGCCAAGAACCTCTATCACAGCCATATCCGGGGAAGCAACCGTATCAGATGCCGTTGCCTTCTTTCGCAAACACCAGTTTTCCCGAATACCGGTGTACCAGGAAAATGTTGACCACATCATCGGCATGATTCATTACAAGGATGTGCTCTTTCAAGCGCAAACCGCACCGGAAACCCAGCTCAGGTCTCTTGTCCGTCCGCTCCTATTCGTTCCGGAAACCCAGACTACCGCGGACCTTATGGGTGAACTCAAGAACTCAAAGCAGAATATTGCCATCGTAATTGACGAACACGGCGCTACCGCGGGACTCGTAACCATAGATGATGCCATTGCCTCAATCCTGGGCGGGATTCATGATGAATACGATGCCGGAACAGAACGTCCGCTGGAACGGATACGCATTCTCTCTCCGGGACACATCCGGGTACCAGGGAACCTGCGTCTGGACGATATTAACGCACTGTTACGTACGTCGCTGAATTCACAATACTATGAAACCATAGGAGGCTTCCTCATGGAACAACTCGAACGCCTGCCGGTTAAAAATGACTCGTGGAGTTCCGGCTCAATCCGCATGCGTGTTGTTGAAATGACGGGAAGAACGGTTCACACGGTGGATATTTACCTTGATACCGGCGATAACACATAAATACGACGCATGCATTTTCCCCAAAACCACGAGAAAACCGCAAAACAGTGGACAAATTGGTCCACTGTTACACTATACTTTGTACAGTACAAACAAAAACTGAACTGTATCCCAAGCTGTCAGGAAAAGTGATCCCCGATCCTGAAAAACAGGGGTATACAGTTTGATCGCTTAACGGGATTGTTGTCCTTTCGGGCAAACATTTCTTCGATTATCAGGTGAGGTTTATGAAGCTTAAACGAAAGCTCGGTATCATTTTTGTCTTGATAGCATTACTTCCCTATGTTGTGGGTATGATTATTATTACCCTTGCATCCAGCACAACAATAAAGGCAAATGCGGACGGCTATTTCTTTGAATACACCCAGAACATCGCCAACAATGTATCAAACTTCTTCGCGACTGAACGCGGATATGTCGAGGCCTTTTCCCAATATCCCGAGATCAGATCGCTCAACTGGTTCAAGTTTCTGCCCGCTCTTCAGGAGATCGAGGCAAAAAGCAATAATATCGACTCCTTTCTCCTTATCCGGCGGGATGGATCCTACTATCGTTCCGATAATCCCGGAAATCCGGCATTTGATGGACTCGTTTCTCCGGACAATGAAGATCCGGACTCCGAGCCGACCGATCTGACCTCCCGGGACTATTTCCAGCGGCTTATTGTGGAAAACCGCCTGTCCATCAAGCAAATCGTATTTTCCAATCCCAATCTTTCGAAATCAACCGGAAGGAAGCAGATAGTTCTGGCAACAAATGTAATCGGCCCCTCGGGTGTAACCGCCGGCCTTTTTGCTGTTACCATTGAAGGCCAGGTACTGGATTCGGCTATCCGTGAAGCGGCCGGCAACATCGAAACACAGTTCGGGAGAAGAGGCGAGCTTTTACTTATCTCGGACGACGGAGCCCTGGTTGCCCATCAGAAATACGACCGTGAAAAAAAGGCGTATGACGAGTTGATTTTAACTTCAGAACGTACCTCTTCCATAGTCAATCTTGACGAAAATCTCGCCAGTACCATACAGACCATGCTTTCGGAGAATCACGCGGTGCTTACCTATCAGGACGATTCCCGCCGAACATGGCATGTTGCGGGGCAGGCAATCCCCGGAACAAACTACTATGCTGTATTCACCCTGCCGGAAGGTGATCTGTACTCGGCCATCAACAGCATCTGGAAATCCGTGTTTTTTATCACCGGCCTCACCTTCTTCGCTGTCCTCGGCATTTCACTCCTGCTCGGCCGGCGCCTCACCAAACCGCTCGTAGAAACGGCCAACACACTCAAGAATATCGCCCAGGGCTCGGGCGACCTCACGTACCGGATAAAACTGGACGGAAAGGATGAAATTACCGACGTCGGAAAATACTTCAACAACTTCATGGAAACCCTTCATGGCATGATAACGGAAGTAAAGGATGACACCGCAACAATGACCCGGCTTTCCGACGAATTGTCGAGTCGTGCGACAAGCATCAACACCGATATCGGGGCCATTTCTTCCAATGTGTCTGATCTTAACTTTCAGACCGAGGAACAAAGCGCGAGTGTTACCGAAACATCTTCCACTATCCACCAGATTGCCAGGAACATCGAAAGCCTGACCCAGCAGATTGAGGGCCAGACCGCCGGAGTCAACGAATCCTCGGCGGCAATTCAACAGATGGTCTCGAACATCAATTCCATAACCAACAATCTGGACCGTGCCGGCTCAGGCTTTGAAGACCTTCTTTCCGCCTCCCGTACCGGACGGGACAGCATGCAGAATGTCCGGGAGCTTATCAAGGATGTTTCGAACCAGTCGCAGCACCTCCTGGAAACAAACGAGATTGTGGACTCAATCGCGAGCCAGACAAACCTTCTCGCCATGAACGCAGCTATCGAGGCAGCTCATGCTGGAGAAGCGGGGAAAGGATTCTCTGTTGTGTCGGACGAAATCCGCAAGCTGGCGGAGAGCTCCTCGGAACAATCCCGGGTTATTGAAACAGCGCTCAAGAAAGTTGTTACCACAATTGACACCATTGTAGACGCATCAGCCCATGCAGACGAAGCCTTTGATTCGGTAGCAAAGCAGATAAATGAAGCAAACGGCCTCGTACAGGAAATCCGTATGGCCATGAGAGAGCAGAACGAGGGAAGCCGGCAGGTACTCGAAGCCCTGGACGAAATACAGAATATCACTTTGCAGATACGGGATGGCTCGCTCGAAATGAATCAGGGCGCGGACATGATTCTCAAAGAAATGACCCGACTTGAAGATAATTCGCTCAAGGTACAAAAAAGCACCCAGGATATTGCCCGTTCAAGCGACGCCATTACTACGGCCATAGAAGAGATTAACTCGGCAACCGAACGGAACTCGGGAGCGGTAATTTCCCTGAGCAAACTTGCTGAACGCTTTAAAACCTGATGCTGATGCATCTTTCCACGATACTCTCAATCGTATGCCCCGATTTTTCCCTTGAAAAACCGGGGCTCTTGTGTAATAATAGTTGAAAAAGGAAACAAACGGAGGAATCATGACCTACGGACATTTTGACGATACCAATCGCGAATATGTAATAACCAATCCCCGAACCCCGGTAAAGTGGGTTAACTATGTTGGAACGCTTGCTTTCGGCGGGTTCCTTGATCAT
>CAZVEL010000118.1:0-7275 GCA_964626305.1 uncultured Treponema sp.
TTTTTTCTTTCCAGATCTCCGCCTTGCGCTTCATTTCCTCCGCCTCCTGGCTTTCTCCCAGGATAATGTGAATACGGCGCAGGGCAAGCAGATAATTGATGGCTATCCGGAAATCGTCAATCCGGCCAGTGGAAAGCTCATACTTCTCCCGATACCGGTCAGCCGACTGATGGAGCAGCCGCTTGACCAGACGAAGATGATACACCGTATCATCATAGTCGGGAGAGTGAGGATCCAGACCATTCTTTGATGCGGCCTTCAAATCCAGAATATTCTTTGCGACCGCGGCAAAACGCGCTTCCAATTCAACAAAAGTCCAGCGCCACTTTGTGTTGTCGCCATAGGCATCCACAACGAGACGTATGGCAAGCCCCAATTTTCGTATCAGGTAATAACGTTTTGCTTCCGGGAGATTCCGTATTTCAGCGATCTTGTCTTCGTATTCCGAAAAAGCCGCATCGATATAATTTGTTACCACTTCCTCAAGGTAAATAACCGCCTTGTACAATGTTTTCCGTGCATCGTTGAGCGCATCCTCATTTTTTACCCCGAGATCGGTTACTGAAAGATAATGTTTTGCCAGATACAGTGTTGTAAGATACAACATCTCGTCCGTCAGCATGAGCCGTTTATATGAAGCGCCGTTAGAATCCTTTTCAATCATGTTCAACATGTTTTTTTCTCGGATCAGCAATGCATCTATCTGCTGCTGATAGCCGGCTACCTGCTCTGCGTACGCCTGACGTGCCGATTCGGTTATTTTCGCCATGTTCGGACTCCTCGTTTTTTCTTAGACGGCATACCTCGACAGTAATTCTTCCGCATGCTGAACTGAAGCGGTGCTCATTCCGTCACCGGCCAGCATCCGGGCAATTTCCTCAATCCGTTTAGTACCGGACACCGGAAAGGCATGGGTGCTTGTCTTGCCCGATTGAACCGTCTTTTCGATCTTTATCTGATTATCGGCACGAACTGCGATACTCGCCAGATGTGTTATGCAGATTATTTGCTTTTCTACCGAAAGAGCCTTCAGGTGCGCGCCAACCGAAAGAGCCACCTCGCCGCCGATACCGGTATCAATCTCATCGAAAATAAGGGTACCGGCTTCATCCGCAGCGGCCAATACTGTTTTCATGGCAAGCATGACGCGGGAAAGCTCGCCTCCGGACGCTATCTTTACGAGCGGACGAAGCGGTTCGCCGGCATTCGGACTGATCATAAACTCAACCGTATCAAATCCGCAGGGGCCCGACTTCTGCATGGTATCCGTACCCTCGCGAAGCGTAATCTGGACACTGAAACGTGTAGCGGCCATTCCGAGACTACAAAGAATTTCCTCTACCTTTTTTTCCAGCGCTACAGAAGCCTGTTTTCTCTTTTCTGAAAGGGCCGTGCCGGCACGATAAACCATGCGCTCAAGAGCGGTAATCTCCTGTTCTACCTGCTTTTTGTTTGATTCCCATCCTTCAAGCTGAACAAGCTGATTTTCCGCGGACTCGGCATAGGCAATAACATCCGGAACCGTAGCACCATACTTTTTCTTGAGCTTGTAAATAAAGGAAAGACGTTCCTGAATGAACTCAAGACGTGAAGGATCAAAAGCAAGACCTGCATGATACTGACGAAGAGAATCCGCAATATCATCAAGTTCATAATAAGTACTTTCAAGTCGTGAAAGAAGCGGAGCGAGCGAAGAATCAATTGCAGACGCTGTCTCAAGATATGCTCGTGAACGGTTCAGCTTCGGCACACACCCATCGGATGCCGACAGGGACTCGGTGAGCTGTTCCAGAACCGAAAATAGTTTTTCGTACTGGGAAAGACGCTGCTCTTCAGCTGAAAGCTCGTCCTCCTCGGACGGAGAAAGCTTCGCGGCCATAATCTCATCAATGGCAAACCGGAGCAATTCCGCCTTTTCGGCCCGCTCCTTTTCCGATGTACTCATCTCGTCCCGAAGCTTCCGCTTCGCGGCAAGTTCGGAATATTTCACAGTAAACTCACGAACCTCATCCTCAATACCCGCAAATGCATCCAGGAAACGGCGGTGTTCCTCCACCCGTAACAAAGACTGATGCTCGTGCTGACCATGAATATCAACGAGCAGAGAAGTAAACTCCACCAGTTCGGTCCGGGTAACCGGAGAATCCTCAATCCAGCTCGCGCTCTTGCCGGTCGCCCGCATGGCACGCCGAACCAGAACGCGGTCATTTTCAGGCTGAATACCGTGATCGGAAAGCCATTCCCGTGCTGAGCGCGCTGATTTTTCAAGACACACCGTACCGGAGACCCGTGCTTCATCGGCACCGGTCCGGATCAGATCCGTACTCGCCTTGCCACCGAGAAGAAAAGTAAGAGAACCAATCAGGATTGACTTTCCCGCGCCGGTTTCTCCGGTAAGAATGGAAAATCCGTCCGAAAACTCAAGAGAAACAGAATCTATGAGCGCGAAATCCTTGACCGTCAAATCCTCAAGCATTAAAGCCTCCAGAATCGGAAACCACCGGCGCACCGGACCAGTTCAGTTTGGAACGGAGCGCAGTATAGACAACATCTGTTTCACACCCGATCAACAACGCGGAACGGGGGGCTTTTTCAATATACACCGTATCACCCTCCTTCAGTGGAAACACTTCCTGACCATCAATCGTAATGATTGCGGACTCGTGACGCATCGGTTCAATCGTTATGGCCATGACCCCGGTGGACGGAAGAACGATAGGGCGGTTTGAAAGCGAAAAAGCACAAATCGGCGCAAGAACAAACGCAGCAAGATCAGGTGCCAGAATAGGCCCTCCTGCAGCGGCCGCGTACGCAGTGGACCCGGTCGGAGTCGCCATGATGACACCGTCGGCCTTGTACGAACCGAACGACACCCCGTCGAAAGAAATAGAAAGGTGCACAATACGTGCAATGCCGCTACCGGAAATAACCGCATCATTGAGCGCATCGCAGGAAAAAACCATCGAACCGCTTCGCTCAACCCTGGCGGAAAGCATCATCCGCTCACTCGTCCGCAGAGAACCTTCAAGGAAAGAAAAGAGCGGTTCTTTCCATGCCTCCGGCTGAATTCCCGCTATAAACCCGAATTCGCCGAGATTAACCGGAAAAATCGGGATCCCTGTACGTGAACAGTTGCGTGCCGCATACAGCACCGTACCGTCACCGCCGAGCGTAATGACAAAATCACACGAATCGAACGGATTTGAATCCGAAATACCGTCAAAAGTATATATATCACATGAGACGTTTTTGGCTAACAGTTCTGAACGAATTTCCGAAGCAATACGCCGGGATTCCGGTTTTGCCGTATTGACAATAGCGATCGCTTTTTTCATAGGTGCCCCCTCCTGGATCAGGGCAACGTCGCGAGCACCTTGGATATCTTCGCGACATTTGCATTTCCGAGCCGTGGATACAGGGGAAAAAGGACACACCGCATCAATAATGACTTGGCATTGATACACCCCTCGAGCGCATCCCCCAGTTTACCCGCAATGGATGACTCAAAAACCGGATCGATTTCAATATCTTTCCGGGACGTATACTGCTTGACTTCCTTGAAACCACTGGAAAGAACCACCGGAAACGAATAAATCGCGTTCGTACCCTCTCCCTGCTGTAACAACGTACGATGACGACTCTGCATAAGCGCACGGGTAAACGCAGCGGCTATCTCGGCCCGCTTTTCCATATTTCGGCCCATTTCCTTCAATTGTATGAAACCCAGAGCTGAATTTATATCGGGTAAAATATCCGTGAAAGGAGCTTCGTCACAGAACCGCTTCAGAACAACCGCGTTACGTCGCTCCGGAGCAAGAAGAAGCGCTCCGCCTCCCGCGGTCAAATAATCCGTCTCCTCAAGACCAATGATGGCAAAGGTGCCGAACGAACCGGCCGGCTTTCCCCCAAGAACAGCCCCGATGCTTTGGGACATATCCTCGATAACCGGAAGGTTCAGTGCCAGTATACCCGGAAGATCCGGTAAGAATCCGAGCGACTCATGTACAAGAATAACCCGGCCTCCCCGGGCGACAGCCTCTTCCACCGTAGCAGGAGTGATTAAAGCAGTGTCCGGATCAACATCGGCCACAACTGGCTCAAAACCCAGATCACCTACCACCTGATACTGCCAGAACGGCGCCAGGGCTGATAACACGACACCGGAACCCATCGGCAAATCAAGCGCCCGTAACACATATCGGAGCGCAATAGCTGTGCTCCGGAAAGCAGCCACTCCCTCGGAAGAGAACATCTCCCGCGCAAACTGAGAAAGCTTTTGGCTCATTTCACCCGGACCGATTTTCTCTGAAACCATGGTGGTCAGAACCGCATCCATTTCTTTTCTACGAATCGTTGAGCTATACACAGGTAGTTTCATACATTCCCAAACACTTTATACAAGATTTAATTAAAGACTAACGAGCTTTTGTAATTCTTTCGGATCAAAAAGACGACGAATATCAAGAACGATAAGATACCCTTCTTCCTGTCGAACGACACCGTTGATGTATTCCGCTCCGATACCGCTGATCATCTGTGGCGGAGGCTGAATATCATCACGCTGAATCATGACAACACGGGCAATCCGGTCAATAATTATACCGATTTTGTTACCCTCTATGTTGAGAATGATGAACCCGCCGAGGAATTCGTCACCCTCCTCCAGCTGGGCTTTCTTGAGATGAAACCGCTTGTGAAGGTTGATGATCGGAATAATCTCGCTGCGGAGATTAAAAATACCCTCTACATAATAGGGAGCATTGGGGATCGTACGCACATCCTGAATTTTCACGATTTCCTTGACGTCCATAATATCAACACCGTACAACTCTTCGCCAAGTTGAAACGTTACAAGCTGGAACTGCGTATCGACACTAGCCATAAAACCTCCAAGCACAGCATAGGATAAAGAATACTATGCTTTGAGTAAATCTTCAAGACAACCCGGAAAAGTTCCATAAATCCATCAGATTCTTTCAGAAGAGGGACGATACACCACATCCGTCAAGCCCGTATAAATCTGCCGGGGACGGCCAATCTTGAACTGTTTTGTGTCATGCATTTCCTTCCACTGCGCAATCCAGCCCGGCATACGGCCCATGGCAAAAAGAACTGTGTACATATTGGAAGGAATTCCGAGCTCCCGATAAATAATACCGCTATAAAAATCGACATTCGGATATAAATTTCTCTCGATAAAATACTCATCGGACAAAGCCGCATCCTCAAGCTCTAACGCAATTTCAAGAAGCGGATCAGATATATGACAACTGTCCATAAATTCAGCACACGCTTTCTTGAGAATGCGTGCGCGAGGATCATAATTCTTGTATACGCGGTGTCCGAAACCGGAAAGACGGAAATGTGATTCAGGATTCTTGGCCTTCTCAATTACATCCGCTACTGTCATGTCAGAATTCCGGATATTTTCAAGCATCTCTATAACTTCCTGATTTGCTCCCCCATGAAGCGGCCCCCATAACGCACAAATACCCGCACCGATTGATGAATACATATTCACCCGAGAACTACCCACAAGACGAACCGTTGAAGCACTGCAGTTCTGTTCATGATCCGCATGCAAAACCAGCAGCATATTCAGAATTTTTTCTTCTTCCTTATCCAGTACATACGGCTTGACCGGACTGTCAAACATCATATTCAAAAAATTCTCACAATATTTGAGATCATGCCGTGGATAGACAAAGGGCTCACCAATAGACTTTTTATATGAGAACGCCGCAATGGTACGTATTTTTGATACAAGCCGTGCCGCCATCAGCTGAAAAACTTCACAATTATCATCATCTACAAAGTATTGTGGATGATATATTGCAAGTGAATTGACCATTGAACTTAGAATGGCCATTGGATGAGCAGCCGTCGGCATACGGTCAAAATAGGTAATCATGTCCTCATGCAACAGAGAATTCTGCGTAAGCAAATCGGAAAAACAGGTACGTTCATCGCGTGTTGGCAGTTTCCCGTATACTAAAAGGTACGCTACTTCAATAAATGAAGATTTCTCTGCCAACACTTCTATATCAATACCACGATATTTCAAAATACCCTTTTCACCATCAATGAAAGTTATATCACTAAGACAACTTCCCGTATTCTGATACCCAGGATCCAGTGTGATATATCCGGAGTTTTTTCGTAATCCTGAAATATCAAGTGCCTTTTCATTCATACTTCCCGTTACTACCGGAAGTTCGAAAGTATGGTTGTTGATGGTTAGGGTTGCTTTTTGCATGAGTTCTCCTTATATATGCCTGTAATTATACTCTACTGCTACCAAAATTGTTGAAAGTATTTTAAAATACATAACCATTACACCACAAGATGCCGGGCGACCCAGCCGTTGCCCGGCTGACCCTTCAAAGGTACCACACCCGTCCGGAAGCACACAACCGGCGGGGTTTTCTTACGTTTTAGCCAGATATCTGCCATCCACTCAGCCTGCTGCAGCTGATGTGTCCATACATGCCGCTTCGTGTATAGCCGTTTATACGCATCCCGGGCCTCCTTCGCTGCAAGAAGGCCGACCATGTCCGCATGCGTTTTCGTTGCACCGGTTGCCACCCGGTTATCAATCCGGAAAGGTTTCCGGAACGTATGATAGCCGAGCGTTATCACCATACGCGCCATCGTCATGCCTACCTCCCGGTCTCCCCTGACCGTCTCCCGGCAATGCGCCGCCGAGTTCTTCCGGATCTCCCGATCCAGATAATTCACCGGAAACAGAGGATTACGCCTCGTCCGGGGTCGACGGGAACTCACCGTCCGATGCTCGACCAGATGGAGGGCGCTCAGATGTCGCCACTCGGGAAGATCTTTGAGCGCGGTTCGGTACTCGGTCTTCTCGTCAGTATTAAGGACGAACGGCGAGAGCACCGGTCGGTTCATATAGAGGGAAAGGACGTCCCGGAAGACGGTTCTACACTAGGTGACAAGGGATCGCGGTTCGGGACGCCAGATGGTGTCGAGTACCGTGCGGTTCTTTTTTTGTGTGTCGGTCATCCGTCCCCGTCGGCGAAAAAGGGAAAGAGTGAATGCATAGGGTACCTGCGAGGTACAACCGACGGCGATGTTGTAATTGTCCGGGATGTACTGACTCCGCAGATAGGACTCGATTCCGTCGAAGGCGATGTCTTCGTTAAGGGGATAGGTGACGAGGGAGGTATCGAAAATATTGAGATAATTCCGGGCGAGACGGAGGACGCGGTTCCGGACGACCGGGTAGGAAACAGAAAGCGAGCGGGCGATCTGACG
>CAZVEL010000119.1:0-5040 GCA_964626305.1 uncultured Treponema sp.
GGCAGGAAAATACGTAAAACCGCCGTTTCCGAAAGCACAATCAATGCCGTATTACGCGACATACAAACGGTCCGGGAAACCGAACGGGCGGTATTGTATTACAACGAGGGAGAGGACCAGTTTCTCAAACTTGACACTCCGCTAACCGTACCGTCGCTGCCCGTTCACCATACCATGAACAACACAACTCCGCCCGAAGGGTACCGGGACGCCGTTCTGGAGCTGGTTGTATATCTTGCCGACCATTGCCCGTCCCTTGTCGCGGGAACCCGCTGGACGTTTGATCCCCGTTCCATCCACGCGCCGACCTTTTTCCGGGTGGAAGAGTTTGACGGACATGCCTATCTCTACATGGTGCTCATAGACCTTTCCTGTCGAACGCTGGAAGCAGAAATTCTTGAACCAGCGACCAATGACCGGACCCCGGCCTACCGTTCCGAACGATTATATTTCGAAGCCGACTATTTCCCCTTGAACGGTCTTGATGCCGACAACATGGTGATAAACCAGACCATCCCGGCTACCTGGAAAGGTGAATCAGGAGAAGGATACATGATACACGGAATCTGGATGGACGCGGATATCAACAAGTTCTTCAGCAAACTTGTTCTGCCTGCCGGGAAACGAAATCATCCCTACTACCCCATAACCTGCAAACAGCACAGTGTAAGCATGAATGCCTACGGGCTTGAAAACCCCGCCATCCTTCATGAAATACGACCGTACATTGAAGGCGAAATGGATCGCATTCTCGCAGAGCTGCATGAGAACCCCTTTTCGGAATCCTCGGCGCTTTTCCGGGAACTCAAAAAAAAGATGCCCTCCGGACCGGGTGAACGATGGAACAACCTCACCGTAACACGCTCGTTGAACGAACGGGACCAAAAGGAGTACACCATTGAGTTTTAACAATCCGCCCTTTTCTGACCTTTCCGGAATAGCCGGCTTGCGCGTTACCATCATGGGACTCGGCCTCAATGGCGGCGGCCTTGCTTCCGCCCGGTTTTTTGCCCGTCACGGTGCAGAAGTAACCGTTACCGACATGAAAAGCGCAACAGAACTTGCCCCTTCAATAAATGCTCTTGCCGACTTTCCCGGCATCCGGTACGTACTGGGAACCCACGAACTGAATGATTTCACCGATGCCGACATGGTACTCAAAAATCCCGGAGTAAAACTGGAAGGAAACCGGTATCTTGAAAGCGCGAAATCCATAGAATCCGATGTATCCATTTTTCTCCGCCTTTCTGCGGCGCCCATTCTCGCGGTAACCGGGAGCAAAGGAAAGTCGTCCACGGTGAGCGCACTCTATCACGGCATGAAAAAACTCAACTACCCGGTTTTTCTCGGCGGAAACATCACGGTAAGCCCTTTGAGTTTTCTGGAACAAACCGGAACAGATACCCCGGTTATTCTCGAATTATCGAGCTGGCAGCTTGCCGATCTGCGGGGACGTGGCCTTTTGAAACCCCGGGTAGCCCTGCTCACCCCCATCATGAGCGATCACCAGAACTGGTACGGCAGCATGGAGGCCTATGTAGCCGATAAAAAGCTCATCTATACCGACATGGACCGCGACTCCCATCTCCTCTGCAATGCCGATGACGGCTGGGGCACCATATTCGCCGGTGAAACCCGGGCGGCCGTACACTGGTATACCGAACGGAACACACTTCCCCTCCCCGCATCCGAGGGAGCCTGGATAACAGACGACGGCCACGGCATGATACGTGCGAACGGCCACGAAACAGAAATACTCCCTGCCGAACTCGCCGTCCCCGGGGCCCACATGCGCCAAAACCTCCTGAACGCGGCCCAGATGATGGTTCTCTACGGCGCGGAGGCAAAAGCAACCGGCGAAGCGCTTGCGACCTTCCCCGGAATAGAACACCGCCTCGAGTTTTTCCATGAAAAAAACGGCGTCCGCTACTACAACGATTCGGCCGCGACCATACCCGAAGCCGCCGCGGCGGCGGCAGCGTCCTTTGAACAGCCGGTAATCCTTCTTTCCGGCGGAACGGACAAGAACCTCGAGTTCACTCCCCTCGCCGAGGCCGCACGAACGGTAAAACACCTCATCCTTCTTGACGGCACCGGCACCGAAAAACTCATCTCCCTCCTTGCCAGGCGGAATATTCCGTTCGACGGTCCCTGTGCCTCCCTGGAGGCGCTTGTGGAGGCGGCCCAGCGACGCGCGGAACCAGGCGATGTGGTAGTCTTCTCTCCCGGTGCCACGAGTTTCGGAATGTTTAAAAACGAGTTTGACCGGGGACTGAAATTCAAGGCGATTTTTTCCAACAATATTGGCAGCACTTGATTTTTTTCCCTGTGTTTTCCTGCCCAGGGTGTATACTGGTTTTATGAAAAAGTATCTACATTTTATTGTTCCCCTGGTCGCGGTCCTTCTCTGCTCATTCTTTCTCCTGACCACCCTTGACCACAAGGTATACGACCTGTTTCTCCGCGCGGTTCCTTCACTCGAAGAAGATCCTTCGGTGCTGGTTATCAAGATTGACGATACCTCGATGGAACGGGTTGGACTCTTTCCCTGGACACGAGACATCATGGCAGACGCCATCGTGTTCCTCCGGGAAATGGAAGCTGAGACGGTTGTGTTCGACCTTAGCTACCTTGACCGGAGCCCGGTCAAGGTGGATCCGGACTATGTTCAAAACGAACTCCCCGGATACCTGGATTACGGATTCGAACAGATAAACTCGGCAGTCTCCCAGATACTCGATACCATTGCCGTGCAGAATCCAACATCCGATGAACTCGAGACCTACCGGGACATGCTCATAGAGTTCAACAACGACATACAGGGCTCCCTGGACACATCCATCGCCTACGTAACCCGGGATGTGGACGAGTACTTTGCCAAAACACTGAAGTTCTTCGGCGAATCCTATCTCACCCTGACCATGATCACCGATGACACCATCATCGGTGATGATAAATCGTTTGACATGTCCCGCTACGACTCCGAGTGGCTGGAATCCCACATAGCGCTCAACAACCTCACCGTACGCAACGACACGAAAACGCCCGAAGCTCTCGGGATACAACCGGCAATTCCCCTCCTCCTCCGCAACGCAGAAAACGCCGGGTTTGTTAACGCAGATCCCGACGATGACGGATACCGCCGCCGGGTACATCTCCTGCACAAATACAACGACCAGTACTATGGACAACTGGTCTTCGTTCCCATGCTGCACTATCTCGGGAATCCCGAAGTTCTGGTAACCAATTCCGCTATTACCCTTAAAAACGCGCAGGTACACGGAACCGAAACAACCATCCGGATTCCCCGCACCACCGACGGTTCGATACTCGTCCACTGGCCAAAAAAGGAATTCAAGGATTACAACACTCTTTCCGCATGGAGCCTGATCGGGTACAACCGTCATGAAGCGGCCTTTATAAAAAACCTCGAAAACATGAACGATGCCGGCTTCTTCTCCTACTGGACCGATGAAGAAACCCCGCTTGATATATACTCCAATGCCCAGTATATCCGTGAGCTCCTGTACGAAGGTGAACAGGCGGAGGACAGAATCACGTTTGATACCTACCTCGAATACCGGAACGAGTTTTTTGATTCAGCGGAGAAATTGATTGATCCATCCTATGAACAGACCATTCTCAATGATCTAGGTAGAGACGACAGCGAACTCGTCGAATATGTGCATGGATTTTTTGCCGAAGTACGCCAACAATACCGGGATCTTCTCGAAATGCGCGCTTCAGTCTCGGAGAAAACCGCGGGATCATTTTCCATAATCGGTGTAGACGCTACCAGCATGACGGATATTGGCTTGACCACGTTCCAGGAAAAATTCCCCAATGTCGGTATTCATGCAACAATTTCGAACATGATTCTCTCGGATCAGTTTCTGGACGACAGTCCTGCGGTTGTTTCCATCATAATCGCGCTGATTCTTTCGCTTGCGCTCGCGTTTTTCATCAAGCGACTGGATACCAAGGAATCAATGCTTGTCGGCATGGGGACCCTCGTCATATCCGTTTCTGCCCTCCTCGTCTTTTTTATCATTACCAAACGATATGTCGGTACGGTTGTTCCATTCTCTTCTGTCGCGCTTACCTTTATCAGTCTCTCGGCAATCAACTTCCTTACCACCATCCGGGAAAAATCCTTTTTGCGCTCGGCCTTTTCACGCTACCTTTCTCCGGAGGTCATCAACGAGATCATCAACGACCCGAGCAAGTTGAATCTCGGCGGTGAAAAGCGTGAGATGACCGCGATATTTACCGATATAAAAGGCTTTTCGGGCATTTCCGAGCAGATGGATCCGGCGGACCTGGTTAACCTGCTCAACCGGTATCTTACAACCATGAGCAACATTGTTCTTGAAAACACGGGAACCATAGACAAATATGAAGGAGACGCCATCATTGCCTTCTTCGGTGCGCCCATTCATATGGACAATCACGCGGCGCTGGCCTGTAAAACCGCCGTACGTATGAAACAGGCGGAACACGAACTTAACGGAATTATAGAAAAAGAACATATCAGTCCGGCGCCGCTGTTTACCCGGATCGGGGTGAACACCGGCGACATGATTGTAGGAAATATGGGTACGGCGAACAAGATGGACTACACCATCATGGGCAATGCGGTAAATCTTGCTGCCCGTCTTGAGGGTGTGAACAAGCAGTACAATACCCGCGGCATTCTCATCAGTGAGCATACCAGAAAGCAGCTTGACGATTCTTTCCTCGTTCGCCGGCTTGACCGGGTACGCGTGGTAGGAGTTTCAACACCGCTGCGGCTCTATGAGCTTCTTGATCTTTCCGCAGAAGCCTCCGAGGCCATGATCGCTCATTGTGCTGATTGGGAAACCGCTATTGACCGGTATGAAGAAAAGCAGTTTGGCGAAGCCCGCGCATTATTCTTCTCGCTTGCCTCCCGGGATCCGGAAGACACGGTTGCCCCGCTGTATATCCAGCGTTGCGACGATTTTATAAAGACGCCTCCGGAACCTGATTGGGACGGGGTATTCAATCTGACACAGAAATAAA
>CAZVEL010000120.1:0-5106 GCA_964626305.1 uncultured Treponema sp.
CCGCCGGGATGAAATCCTTGGTTCCATCGCGTCAGACCGGCTTGCCCTTCATCGGGAATACGCCCGTCACCGTAGCGAGGCGGTCGCTTTTATCGCAGATGAATGGACGTCCCTGTATGAGACTGCCGTTGCCCGGCTCGACGGAATTCCGTCCTCGGATGGAAATACGACCTACTATTACCCGAGTGAAGCTCTTGATGATCTCAACCAGGTACAACGCGGTATCACCGGGGACAGAACAATGCTGGACCGTATCATTGGGGAAATGCAGACAGTTCCACCCGATGTTCTCGGGGACAATCAGTACAGTACCGAACTTGCTTCAATTCAAAACGTACAGGAACAGCTCGAAAGTCTTGGCGCGGGAACCGGTGAGCAAATCTCACGGGCGAACACCATGGTCATGCAGGCAAATATGGCCCGCCAGGAGGCAGAGCTCCGGTATGCACAGGCGAGAAGGGCATTGGAACAAAATGATTTCCAGGCAGCCCGTGACAACATGCAGCGTTCCCGTGAACGATACAACCAGGCCCTAGCCTTGCAAGAGTCTCCGGAGCTCCGAAACGAAAGCGACCGCTTGCTTGCCGCCCTCGGTTCCGAGATAAACCGCACGGAAAACGAGTATGTTGTTCGGGAAGTCCGTCAACTCATTCGTACCGGTCGTAATTACTATTACATGGGAAGTTTCGAACAGGCGGAACAGACCTTTATACAGGCTCGAAACCGCTGGAGAGTAACTAATGTAGAGGATAATGACGAAGTGCAGCACTGGCTTACCATTGTGGATACTGCTCTTTCAATGAAAACCGGACGAACCATTCCGGTTTCAGCTCCCTTGTATCCCCAGATGAGCCAGATGCTCAGCAGCGCAAACACCCTGTATCATCAGGGGAAACAACTCATGAACGCAGGACGGCGGGAGGAGGCGATAGCCGCGCTTTCCAATGCCAGGAAAAAACTCCAGCAGGTGCAACTCGTCTATCCACTGAACCGGGAAGCCGGAGAATTGACGCTCCGCATTGACCAGGTTATTGATCCCGAGTCATTCCGTCAGTTTTTCCGGCAAAAGGTTGACTATATCCGGGCGAACTATCGTAATGAAGGACGCACGCTTTACAGTGAACTTCTGGATCTTTATGAAATTGACCCTGATTTCCCGGGTTTGAAAAAACTCGTAGATGAAGTAGAAATATATCTGGGTATCAAGATACCACCGCCTGATCCGGCGAGTATTGCCCGCTCGAACGAATTAACCCGATCCGCACGGAGAATCTATGATGCAAACAGCCGCTCTGTGTTCCAGGTTGCCCTGAGCCAGCTTGATGAGGCAATCCGTTTGAATCCGGACAATCAGGATGCAATCGCCTTGAAAGACCGCATGCAGACTGCAGTGGGCGGGCAGGCTGTCTCCGTTCTTTCCGCGGAAGACGAAGCGCGTTATCAACAGGCAGTTCGCGAGCTGCAGCGGGGAAGCAAGATTACCGCTGCTGCGATCGTTGAACAGCTTCTCCAGGCACCGGGAAGCCGTAACTCGGCAAAGATAGCTGACCTTAAACGAAGGATAGATTCCCAGTTATGACGAAGCGTACCCTGCCACTCATCCTGATCATTCTCCTTTTCGCCGCGCTTCTTCCTGCCCGCGATTTTTACTGGGAGAATCCCGAGCCTCTTGGAACAGGGAACAGCCAGTTCCCTGCGTCGGCGACCAATGGAACTGTTTCAGTGGTTGTCTGGCAGGACGTAATACCGGACGCCAGGGGAGATAGCGGGGTTATATGGCTTTCCTGCAGGGTGTTTGATGGTACAGCCTGGGAAACACGTGAACGATTTGCCGGCCCGATTCCCTATTCCGGCGACGTGCCGTCCATCGTATCTGTCAGTATCGATACTAATAACCGGATACTTATTCCCGCCGTAACCGACGTGGATGCTGTGTCAGTGTTCATTTCAGACAATCTGGGGAAGAGCTTTACCGAATCCCGGTTGAATGAAAAGAATATCGGACTTGTTGGTCCGAGAATTTTCATACGAGCGGATGGTGGATATTTTCTCTATGCGACCCGGGGAACCGAAGACAATTTTACCCTTGTTTATTCACGTTCGGAAACCGGTATGAGGTGGCCGGATTTTCAACCCTTCGGCCCTTCAGAACAGCTTCGCCGGGCTTTCCTGCCAACCCATGCCGCTGCCGGGGGCAGGGACATCATTGTTTTTCAGGCATTTCATGAAGGAAGCGGACGAGCGTCGTATCAACTTTTCGCTACCGTTTCCGGGGATTCGGGTAAAACCTGGCAAGATCCGGTACTGGTAACCGGTTTTGACGAACCGTCAGATACCGGTGCGGCGGTCAGATACGAGCTATATCACAATCAGCGTCCGAGACTAAGAAAAATTGATGGAACCGTTTCACTTGTGTGGGAACGAGCGCGCACGGAAAATGAACGTTACGGGATTTACCATACCGTGCTTGACCTGGAAACACTGACCGCCCAAGGGGTTGAACGGGTGTCGCTTGGTGAAGGGTATTGTTATGATCCCGATATAATAGACCTTGATGGCAATCCTGCTGTGGTATGGTTTGATAACCGGCAGGGTACCGACAGAATTTATCTCGCCATCAAGGACGGCTTTCTCTGGAGCGAGTTTGATCTTTCACGGTCACGTATTCCTTCGGTATTCGCACGGATCATCCCAGTTGGCGACAGCATTGAAGTCTACTGGCAGCAGGATCTCGATTCCGGTAAGAACAGGATTGTTCGCCTGGCGCCGGACCGGAGCGCACCGAAGCCCGGTTTACAGCCGGTAAACTTTGTTGATCAGGGAAAAGGACGCACTGAAACCGTGCGGGTGGATATTGCAGTACCGGACGATTCATCTGGAATAGCCGGTTATTCCTACCTGTGGACGCAGAATCCGCAAGCTCCGGTTCCCGAATCTATCAGCCGCCTTCCGGATGATACCCGGATTGAGCTGCAGGCTGAGAGGGACGGCCCTTGGTATCTGGGTGTTCGCGTTGTAGACTATGCCGGCAACTGGTCTGAACCGCGTTATGTGACCTACGTGCGTGATACCGAACCGCCGGTTTCTCCCGCCATGAGCGGTCTTGCGACTGATGAATCGGGATATCTTGAATCAAATACCTTTACCGCTGAATGGAGGCCGGGCGAAGAAGATGATATTGCTGGATATTCCTGGTCTCTTGAATATCTTGCCTCTCCATCAGAACTTGCCGCCATCGCACGTCAGGAAAATCCGGACTCCCTGGACTCAGGTACCGTTATCCCCGCACGCCTGGATTTGAACTCGCTAGCCGCCGAACGCTTTTCGCCAGCAAAACCACGGCCGACAATCATGACCCGGGATACCCAGGTGCGTTTTTCCAACCGCGATAACGGTCTGTATGCCTTGTCCGTTTCGGCAATTGATTCGGTCGGGAATGTAGGCGCACCTGTGGTACGCTACCTCGCTCTGAACAAGTACATACCCTACACAACCATTACCCGGGTAGACTCTACCGTTGACGAATTCGGCGAGATGACCCTTTCAATTCTCGGACGGGGATTCACCGAGGAAGGGACCATAGGAACCATATATGTTGATCGTGATGGGACCGCACCCTGGGATCTAACGCTGGAAAAATCCGGAAACGGATACCGTGTCATGCATGACCGGCTCATAACCGGAATACGATTAACCGATCTGGAAGAAGGTTCCTACCGGGTGATACTCGATCATCCGGTCCGGGGCCGCTATGTATCCGCGCCCATAGTATCCGTTACCTCATACGGGACCGTAAAACTGGGCGATTTCCGGTACACCTATGTGCCCGACTGGAAAAAAGATCTTCCCGATACCCGATACGCCATCACCCCGGGTTTTGTGCTTGCTGTATCGGTCCTTGCTTTTGCCCTGCTTGTTCTCATAGTATCCGCCCTCGGTATCAGTACTGCGGCCCGTGATGCGCTCACAATACATCATGATGTCCGCGCCTTGTTGACAGGAGCTGTTATGTCCACTGAAAAGAAGAAGAAACTGGTCGCCCTCAAGAAAAAAGGTCTCGGGCTGCGCTTCAAGCTCGCCTTTTTCACCACAACACTCGTTATTTCGGTTGTACTACTGGTTTCCATACCGATAGGTCTCCGCTTTTCCAAAAACCAGGAACGGACTCTCGCACAGGGTCTGGAATCACGAGTTCAGGTTCTCCTTGAAAGTCTGGCTTCCGGGGCAAGAGCATATCTGCCCAGCCGTAATCTCCTGGAGCTTGGTTTCCTGCCCGACCAGATGTCCGCACTATCAGAGGCACGGTATGCAACAATAACCGGAAACCATACCGACGGTACTGTTACCGGGGTTGATTTTGTATGGGCGACCAATGACCCGGAAATTGACCAATGGATCGACACCGATGGGTTCATCCCGGGGATCTCCCGACTTTCCCGTCCGGAAAATGAAGAAATTGCGAAACGATTGGCTGAACTCGACGAAGCAGCTCAAAAAACAGTAGGCGAACTGTCGGAAGGAATTGCCGAACTAACCCGTGAAGGGGTGAATCTTGCCCTTAGAACTGACGATGCTTCCGTACAACGCCGTGACGAGATACAGGAGATTACCCGCCAGCTCGAAGAAAAACTCAATGCAGAACTTCAGGCCCTTTCGGTGTCCGGCGCCGGTTCTTTCCCGCAGTACAATGCCGATGCGCTTTCCCGGGAAGACACTCGTTTTATCTTTTACAAGCCGGTCATGTACCGTCAGGGAACATCCGGACAGTATGTACACGGAACCGTACGTGTGGAAATTTCAACGGAAATACTTCTTGAATCTGTTGAAAAGGACCGGAGAGCTCTTGTGCAGACAACCGCGTACACCGCCCTTTTCGCCGTATTGATCGGAGTGCTCGGAGCCCTTGTGCTGGCCTCGGTGATTATTTCCCCCATTCGCCGCCTTGCGTCCCATGTCGCCATGATCCGCGATACCGAAGACAAACAACAGCTTGACGGCAAGGACATAACCATCCGTTCCCGTGACGAAATAGGACTTCTCGGGGAAACCATCAACGACATGACCCGTGGCCTCGTACGAGCTGCCGCGGCATCAAAAGACCTCACG
>CAZVEL010000121.1:0-4589 GCA_964626305.1 uncultured Treponema sp.
CTTGCCGGCTTCCCGGACGCGGGAGGGCATCCTGCCGGGGCGCACAACACGCAAAACTCCCAAACTGCCGGTGATACTCCCGCCGGTCCGTATGCACCCATGACCAGGCTGTTGAGCGATCCGCCCTTCAGGGAACCGCATCCTAACGCAAGTCTTGAAGGTATTGCCGGCGGAGGAAGACTGCTCCGGCCAGGAGAAATTTCCCTTGCCCATGGTGGAGTCCTCTTTCTCGATGAAGCGGCGCAATTCAGGGCAAGTGTGCTGCAGGCCCTCCGCGCGCCGATGGAAACCGGCATGGTAACCCTGAGCCGCGCAGGAAGAACCGCCCGATTCCCTGCGCGGTTTCAGCTGCTCATGGCCATGAATCCCTGTCCCTGTGGAAACTATGCCGCGAAGAACCGTATCTGCACCTGTGCCCCGGACGCGGTTGAAAAATACTGGAAAAAGCTCAGCGCGCCGCTTTTGGACCGGATTGATCTGCGGGTCCATGTGGACAATCCGGACTCCGACAAACTGATGGGCCCGGCGCATACCGCCGGGCAGCCAACGGAAGACAGTGTACAGGCAGACGCCGGGCAGACAACGGAAGATAGTGTGCTGGCAGACGCCGGGCAGCAAACAGAAGACAGTGTACAGGCAGCCGCCGGGCAGCCAACAGAGCACGGGGGTAGCTCAGAAAGCGGTAATAAAACTACCGCTTTGCTGCGAACAGCCGTGGCCCGGGCACGGAAGATGCAGTGGCGGCGAAATCGGTGGGGAAACCGCCGGTATGAGGGGATGGAATGGCTCAATGCCCGGCTTGAGCCCGGTGACATTGAACGGGTTTGCCCCCTTTCGGAGCGGACGCGTTCTTTTTTCTCGAACGAAATGCGTTCGGGCGCCTTTTCCGGCCGCGGAGGGCATGGAATTCTGAGAGTAGCGAGAACTATAGCGGACATGGAGGGGTGTGATGAAATACAGGACGCACATCTTGCGGAGGCGGTGTCGTTCAGAAAATGGGGGCCGTCGGTACCGGATTTTCTCCTGGATATCTAGGAAAGGGCCGGCAGGAGTTCCTCATAATAGTAGCGGTCCGGAATATCGCGTCCATCCACGGTTTTACCGAGCTTCCGGTCCTTCCGCACCTCGCCGTGGAAATCGCTGCCGGCGGTTACCAGCATCCCGAGCTCCCGGGCCAGTTCTTCGAGACGCTCGCAGGAACGTTTCTTGGCGCCAGGATGCCAGGCTTCAAGCCCGCGCACGCCCTTGTCCCGGAAGGACGCGAGTATTTCCGCAAGCCGCCCCCAGGAAACATAGAGTGAAAGCGGATGGGCAAGCACCGGAATACCGCCCGAAGACGTGATGGCGTCAATCCCCTCCTCCAAAGAAATACTCTCCCGCGAAACATAACAGGGTCTGCCGCTGGCGAGATACTTGTCAAAGGCCTGCTGAACGCTTTTTACCGCTCCGGACATGGTCAAGAATCGCGCGATATGCGGCCGGCCTACCGTGCCACCGTCCGCGACAGCTTCCACCCGTTCAAGGTCAATGTCGAACCCCTTTTCCCGTAATGCGTCAATTATCAAGAGGTTCCGTTTGTGTCGATTCTGATTTGTTTTGTCAAGAAGAACCTGTATTGACGATTCCCTGCGCCCCATACCGTACCCGAGCAGGTGACAGTCGCCAGGGGTCCATGAAATATCAAGCTCGATACCGGGTATAAAACGAATTCCCGCCTGTTCGGCCGCTGCAGCGGCTTCGCCGATACCATCGATTGTATCGTGATCGGTAACCGCGAGAACCGAAACACCTTTTCCCGCGGCATAACGGACAAGTTCCGCCGGTGTAAAACTCCCGTCCGATGCACGGGTATGGGTATGCAAATCAATCATATATACGCGGTATAGTATCAAAAAAATAGACGAACAACCAGTTCGTGTGCTATACTCGGTCATATAATGTTATTGAGGATTCAGCATGCCCAAAGCCGTTCAATATAAAACAAATTCTATCGTCTACTTTGCCGGCGATGTGGACGACAAGGTTTTTCTCCTCCAAAAGGGACGCATGGCCCTCACGTCTACCGACATAGAAACCGGAAAGCAGATAACCGAATACATCCGAGAAGGAGAGTTTTTCGGCGTAAAGTCCGCACTCGGACACTTTCCCCGCGAAGAAAGCGCCATGGTTATCGCGGATTCCATAGTCCTTGCCTTTACCACCCCCGAATTCGAAGCCTTTGTACAGACAAATACACGCATCATCATGAAGATGCTCAAGGTATTCTCCAACCAGCTCAGGCACATCCACCGTCAGATTGAATCGCGCCTGGACAGCAAGGAAGAAACCAATCCCGACGACGGCCTTTTTTCCGTCGCAAAGTGTTTTTACAATTCACAGCAATACCGGGCCGCGGGAGAAGTAGCGATCCGCTATCTCCAGCTGTATCCCTCGGGCAAACATGTTCAGGAAGCAAAGGATATCGCCAAAAGCGCCCAAACCGCCCAGGAAACCGGACGTTCCTTTGGCGACCAGTCCAGCAGCCCCAAGTCAAATGAACCCCGACGTACAAACGGACCCGTTGGAAACGACCCGAATCTCGCGCTCACCCTGGCTGAAGGACTTGCTGGACAGGGCAAGTGGGAAGAAGCATACAAACAATACCATTCCATTATTGAACTCGGAGAAACCCCGTTGGTGGGGAAAGCCTATGTGGGTGCGGGGCAGTGCCTGTACGAACAGGAAGAATATGTCCGTTGTGTACAGCTCCTTTCCGGGTACATAAGCCAGTACCCCAAATCGGGACAGATGGCGGAAGTCCTCATGAGCATGGGACTGTGTTATCAGAAGATGGATCAGCCGGACAAGGCAAAAGCCTTTTTTACCAAGGCGTTAACCATGGCAGGTCCGCTGCTTGCACCGAAAGTCCGCGAGCTTCTGGAATCGTGCGGAGGATGAATAAATGAGTGACGTATTTGCCGCGTTTTCGCGCTTTGCCAAGACATTTCCAAAAGGATCGGTCATATTTTCCGAATTTGAACCCGGAGACTGCTTTTATCTCATTCAATCCGGCCGTGTCCAGCTGATAAAAATCGTTAACGGATTCGAGAAGAACCTCGACATCCTCCAGCCCTCCGAGATTTTCGGCGAAATGGCGATTCTTGAAAATTCTCCCCGCTCCGCTACCGCCATTGCCTACGACGACGTGAAGGCGCTCGAGTTCAACAAGGCGAATTTCGAAGTCCTCATGATGGGAAATCCCGCAATTGCCATGAAGCTCCTCAAAACTTTCGTGAAGCGTATTTACGCGCAAAAACGACGATTCATGATACTGACGGTCCCGGACAAGATGGCTCGTGTGGGCGACGTCTTCCTCATGCTCGACGAAACCCAGCCGAATATCGACAAAACAACCGACATGCGCTCCTTCTCCATATCGATGGAAGAAATCGCGCGCTGGGCGGGCCTTCCCGTTGAAACGGTAGAAGACGAAATGCACCGCTTCATAGACCAGGGAAAGATGGAAGTCTTCGACGACCGCATCGTCGTTAAAAACATTACCGAACTTTCCCGGTACGTGAATGCCCGCCGGAGCAAGGAAACCTAGTCCGTCCCAAGCTGCGCGAGCATTTCATCCGCGGCCCGTTTCCCCGAGAGCAGCATCCCGCCGAATACCGGACCCATCCGGTACCCACCGAACACCGCGTTCGCGGCCATCCCGCTCACAAAAAGCCCGGGATACGCTTCGCGCGTGTTCTCCACCGTCTGCTTTTCGCCCTTTTCCGCGTCCATGGACATCTCGCCCATCATCTTGCCAGTCGGTGTATTGAGCGAAACACCCATCTTGCGGCAAAGCACTTCCGTCACATGCGCCGGATGCCCGGTCGCATCAAGCACAATGCGCGCGTGTACGGTAAGCGGATCCACCGGAATTCCTGCCTTCATAACCGTCCCCCAGTTGAGCACAAGCCCGGAAACCCGCTCATCATGCAGGACCACATCCTCCACCCCGACGAGGTTGAAGATCGTAACCCCGGCCTCCGCCGCCCGGAGCGCCAACGCCGAAACGGCCTGGACTGAGTCGAGCGTGTAATATCCGTCTACATACCGCACCGCGGGAAGGTCAAACTCGTCGAGCACGGTCTTTCCTTCTTCCTGCACCACGATCTCGTTAAATCCCATACCGCCGCCCCACATACCGCCGCCCACGGCCAGCGCCCGCTCAAAAATGGCCACCTTCCGCCCGGCCTTCGCGAGATAATACCCCGCAACCAACCCCGACGGTCCCGCCCCCACAATGGCGACATCAACCGAGAGGTTCTCCGTGAGTTTCTTCATGTACGTTTCAATGATTGCCCGTGAAATGACTGTTTCGTCCAGCATACTGGTACTCCCCGCAAATTTGATTTGTACAGGAGTACGTGCTGAAAAATACAATTTGACAAGATTCAGACATAACCATGACTTCCTTCGCCAGCATTACCCGGATCAGGTTCAAAGGGTATACTCTCAGGCCAACGGCCACCCCTGCACTCCATCAGCATATCAGTTCTCTCATTTCTCTGTCAACGCACCCTATATCTTGACGCCCCTCCCCCTCCCCCGCTATA
>CAZVEL010000122.1:0-5267 GCA_964626305.1 uncultured Treponema sp.
GATGTTGACGGAATACTTACCGCCGATCCACGTATCGTTCCTGATGCCCGCCCGGTTCCGGTTACCACCTATGATGAAGCAGCCGAGCTTGCCTACTTCGGAGCACAGGTGCTGCATCCCCGTTCTATGCGTCCCTGCCGTCAGACGGGAACTCCGGTCAGGGTAAAGAATTCCTACAACATAACCGCGCCCGGATCAATAATTGTTACAAAGCATCCGGAAAAACCGTCTCCGGTTCGGGCTATCACCACGAAACAGGGCATAACGCTTGTTGATATCGTTTCCACCCGGATGCTCGGTCAGCATGGCTTTCTCGCGAAGGTTTTTCAGATCTTTTCCGCTCACCGGGTGAGTATCGACGTGATCGCGACCTCTGAAGTGTCGGTTTCACTTACTGTCGATCATGAAAAGGCAGACCTTTCCGCGTTGCGGAGGGATCTTGCGAAATTTGCCGATGTTGTTATCCGAAAAGACCGTGCAATTGTTACCATTATCTGTGATGTACGCCGTTCAACACAGATTCTTGCCAAAACATTCAATGTTCTCGCAAAAGAAAAGATTACTATCCAGATGATCAGCCAGGGTGCGTCAAAGGTCAATATCAGTATGATCTGTAATTCCTCGGAAGCGGAGCGGGTTGTCCAGCTGCTTCACCGTGAATTTTTCAGTACCGGAGAAACGAAGCTTCGGGGAGGTACGGTATGAAGATTGCGCTGATCGGGTATGGAAAGATGGGACACATGATAGAAGATGCCGCCGTGAATCGCGGCCATGATATCGTGTGCACCGTTGATCTTTTTGCAAAAGAGGCCAGTTGTATAACCGGTGATGCCAAAGAGATGGTTCAGGCAGTGAAGGATTCCGGTGCGGAAGGAATAATCGAGTTTTCACATCCCGCTTCGGTTATGCAGAATATTACGGCGCTCATTCCCTTGCAACTTCCCCTGGTCGTAGGAACAACCGGATGGAAAGACAATCTTCCGGTAATAATCGATCAGGTTGCACATAACAAGAGTGCCCTGTTGCATGCTTCAAACTTTTCTGTCGGAGTAAACCTGTTCTACCGGATTGTAGAGGAAGCCGCGCGGCTTGTTGCCGAGTTTGATGCCTACGATGCCGGTTTGTTTGAAGCCCATCATAATCAGAAAGCGGACAGTCCGTCCGGGACTGCCCTGGACATTGCCCGCCGGGTAATGGACAGCATGCCGTCTAAAAAGCGTCTGGTGACCAATAGCGCTGACCATAAACCGGAGAGTGATGAATTGCATCTTGGGAGTGTACGGGTAGGAAGTGTACCCGGAACCCATACCGTCTGGTTCGACTCCGCTGCTGATACCATTGAGCTTACCCACACCGCCAGAAGCCGGGAGGGCTTTGCTCTGGGTGCCGTTCGCGCCGTTGAATGGCTTGCCTCTCCGGATTCGGAGGGGAAAGCGCGGGTCGGTGTATACACCATGGATGATGTGTTCAGGGACTTGTAAGTACTGCTGCCAATATTGTTGGAAAATCAGTATCCGGCAGTGATGCTTCGTATAGAATCGAAAAGGTAGAGCACCGAAAGGCGCATCCCGTTTGAAATATATATATCGCGGTCTCCTGCCTGGTAGGCCGGTTTTCCGAATACTTTCTCAAACGCGTCACGGGTATCACCGGTCCTGATGTCTCCTCCCGGAGAGACAGGGGAGCCGGAAAGCATCGTGATTTCCCGTATTCCCGGTTCGCCTTGTTCTTCCGCCTGCGGAAACGTAAGGATTATGCCAAGGCGGGGATACGTCCAGACTTCGGAAAAATAGTTATAGGTTATCGCTTCCGGCGGTCCCCATCGGTCCGGAACAGCGGAGGAGGGAGTACCGAGCTGTATACCACGGAAGGAAACGGTGCCACCATTTTGCCGTTTCGCAAGCTGTGTGAGTTGTCCGATAATTTTATCGGCATGTTCATGGTCGTTGCGGTACCGGAGCATCAGGGCCTGGTTCACCAGCATGTTCCGGGTGTCAGAGGGAAAGCCTTCATTCAGGAGTACTCTACCGGACAGTGTTGATTTACGGTTGGTGTCGGGCTGTTCAACAAGGCGGGAAAGAATACGATACGCCTCCGCGGGATCCTTGCCGGAGAGAAAAAGAATTGAGGCATAATTCGCACGGGCGGTAAAGCTTTGGGACCGTGCTTCCATCCGTGCAGCTGTCTCAGCTTCCCGGATGGCGGCTTCTGTATCGGTTCCTCCCTGGTATAAAAGCATGGCAAACGAGGATGAAAGCGCGGGATCGGGTTGTACCGGAAGTACAGTGCGGTAAGCCTTAAGGGCTGATTCATGGATAGATGGATCGCCAGCCCCGGCTCCTGGTGGAAGAAAAGTGTTTGCCTCCGGTTTGGATAGTGTCCGGTTTTTGGCACGTGAAAGAAAGTCGGACAAGGCATGATTGCTGCCTGAAGAAGCCGGAAAGAGTGTTGTGAGTAGTTGTGTTTCAACCGGAACGGTTGAGAGCCACCAGCGGTGCAGGACAAGGGCTTCAAGCCTTGAAAGGTAGTAGTTCTCCGGAATTGCTTCGCGGATGTCCTCAATGGTTGATACGGCGTCCTGGAAGGCGTTTCCGGACAGGAGTGTCCGGAGTAGTGTTGTATGGTTATTTCGCAGGCGCTGATAGATTCCGGTATTTTCCTCCAGAAACAGGATCCTGTCATCCGGACTCAGTGGCGTGTAGAACCAGGCAGAACGGGTCGTTCCCGTAGCGGGAGTTGCAGAGGCGAGATGGGGAAGAAATTCATCCGCATACAGGGAGCTGTCGTATCCCGAAAGATCGAGAAGTACCTGGGCCATGATGTCGGTACGGTGTATTTCCTCCGGTGTATCCTGAAGCGTGTGTGCAAGATCGGCCGCGGCCCGTGACGGACCAGTTTCAGCCGCCGCGCGGCTGAACGAGTGGAAATCACTGTCCAGTGCGAATCGTGCTGCATTGTACGCCAGAAATGGCGCAAGCTGGTGTTCACGCTCCCCGGCATGATCCCGTGCCCGCCGGGGTGAATTCACCGTCAGTTCAAAAACGAGAAAATCAATATGGTCAAGAAGTCCGGTGGAAAGAACCATAGTCCCTTCAGGGTAGAAACGTGAGTAAATCTCCGTGTCGTCAACAACCATTACCCGTACCGGGCCGCGGTAGAGTTCGGTACTGCGGAACAGCATGAACAATACGGAATCGATGGTTTCACGCCAGTCGCCAAGTTCATCGGGAAGAACTTCGCTTCGTCCAAGACGAAGAAGTTCCTGTCGGGCTCCGGCGAGAAGATCTTTCCGGAAATCGTTTCCGGGTATGTCTGCCGCAACCGGGGTCGCGGACAAAAAAAATGCGGCAGCGAGTGCAATGGCCATAACGTATCGGATCATATAGTAACAATAACACACTGGTAGGCTAATGGCAACGAAACCGGTATACTCTGCGGTACCATGGATAGAATATTCCTCAAAGATAAAGAAGAAAAACGGATCAGGCTTGGCCACCCCTGGATATTTGACAATGAAATAGGCCTGTTTCAGGGCCCCTGTGCAGACGGATCTCCAGTTGAGGTCATGTCCAAATCGGGTCTTTTTTTGGGACAGGGTATCATTAACCGGAAATCACGCATAACAGTGCGTCTGTTTACCCGCGACCGGGATGAACGTGTTGACCGTGCGTTTTTTGAACGGCGCATAATGAATGCCTGCGCTCTCCGTGCTTCGCTTTTCTCTCCGGAGGAATCATACCGGCTCATATTTGCCGAGGCTGATCTTATTCCCGGGCTTGTGTGCGATCGTTTTGTGAGTACAGACGGGGACGTGTATCTTTCGGTACAGTTTCTGACGCTCGGAGTTGATACCTTCCGCGAAGATATTGTCTCCGTGCTCCGGGAGCAAACAGGCGCGAAGGGAATCTTTGAGCGGAGCGACGTGCACGTACGTGGCCTCGAGGGAATTCCTGAACGGAAGGGCTGGATCGGCCCGGAAGCTGATCCGCATATTGTGATCCGGGAAAACGGGGTAGCACTTGCGGTCGATCTCGAAAATGGCCAGAAAACGGGTTACTTTCTCGACCAGAAGGAAAACCGTGCCCGTATTGTCCCGCTTGTGAAGGGGAAACGCGTTCTCGATGCTTTTACCCATACCGGATCCTTCGCGCTCAATGCCTGGAAGGGCGGTGCGGTATCGGTTCTCGCGGTTGATATTTCCGAAACGGCGGTGGAAACAGTTAACAAGAACATCGCACTGAACGGCGCTTCAGCAACAGTTTCTGCACAGACGGCCGACGTCTTTGATTTGCTCAAAGCCGCCGATCGCAACGGGGATCGCTATGACTGCATCATTCTTGATCCGCCCGCGTTTACCAAAAGCGCGAAGATGGCTCATAAAGCTTATGGCGGATACAAGGAGATAAACCTGCGTGCCATGAAAATACTTGAAAGCGGCGGATATCTTGTGAGCTGTTCCTGTTCGCACTTTTTCTCGTCGGACCAGTTTTATCACATGATACAGAATGCCGCCATGGATGTGGGGAAAACGGTACAGTTCCTCGGGAAGTATGGCCCGTCTGCGGATCATCCCGTACTTGCTGGATATCCCGAATCGGATTATCTCAAATGTGCGGTAATGCGCGTATGGTAAAAAAAAACGCGGTTGTGATTCTCGGAGCAACCGCGACTGGAAAAACTTCCTGCGCGGTTTCGGTTGCACGACGTTTTGCCGGAGAAATTATCTCGGCTGACTCGCGGCAGGTTTACCGCGGTCTTGATCTCGGTTCCGGTAAGGACTTGTCCGAATATGGTGAGATTCCGTACCATCTTGTCGATGTTGTTTCCCTGCCAGACGAGTACAGCGTGTACCAGTTTCAGAAAGATTTTTACCGTGTGTTTACCGGTGTCCAGGAACGGAAGGCGCTACCCGTTATTGCCGGTGGCACTGGCATGTACCTGGATTCGATAATCCGCGGATACCGCTTCCGTGATGTGCCGGAGAATCATACGCTTCGTGAGGAACTTGCTTCGTACAGCCTTGAGGCCCTCCGCGATCGTCTTTTGAAGAACAAACGGGAAATACACAACCGGACAGATCTCGAGATTCGAGAACGCCTGGTGCGGGCAATAGAGATTACGGAGTCTCCGGGAGAAGAAGAACATGCGACCGTACCGCTTGCACCGGTCATTCTCGGTATCCGGTATCCCCGCGAGGAACTCCGCAGGCGTATTCGTATACGTCTTGAATCCCGTATCGAAGAAGGCATGATCGGAGAAGTCGCGGA
>CAZVEL010000123.1:0-1762 GCA_964626305.1 uncultured Treponema sp.
GAAGAACAAAGGATCTGCCATTAAAAAGCGCGTTGATTTTCGCCGTACGGCACAGCGCTATACTTGCCCGCGGTGAAGCACCAAAAGAAAGGTACCGGATATAGTCATCCCGCTGTTTTTTATCCTTACGTGCAGAATCCGCCGGACGGGTTGACGCAACAAGACGAACCATGTAGTCAACCAGGGATTCGTCACAGGTCACCCGGGAGGCTTCCTCACGAACCAGCGCAAGATCTTCGGCGGATACCACCGCTTTGGTCCGGGGCACAACAGAAACCGCATCCGATTGCAACACAATCCGTCGTTCCTCCTCCATTGAAGGATACGGGACATGGAGTTTTAACAAAAACCGGTCAAGTTCTGCTTCGGGAAGAGAATACGTCCCCTCCTGTTCAATAGGATTCTGTGTTGCCAAAACAAAAAAAGGATCCGGCAGCGCATACGTTGTTTCACCGATAGTGACCTGCTTTTCCGCCATTGCTTCAAGCAGAGCGGACTGAACCTTTGCGGGAGCCCGATTTATCTCATCTGCAAGCACAAGATTGGAAAAAACGGGTCCCTTGCGGACGGAAAAATCAGCCTTTTCACGATTATAAATAAGTGTTCCCACAAGATCCGCAGGAAGGAGATCCGGAGTAAACTGGATTCTCTTGAAACTCAGTGCCGAAAGACTCGCAAAGGTCTTAACCGCAAGCGTTTTCGCAAGACCCGGAACCCCCTCAAGAAGGACATGTCCACCGGCAATACAGGCAATGAGAATACCGTCAACAAGAGCCTGCTGACCCACAATGGTTTCCGCCATACCGGAACGAACCGCTTGAACTATTTCAAGGCTCCGTTCACTAACCTCCACATGCTTTTTCATCATCACGCTCCCGTATTTTTTTAGCATTTTTATTGTACGCGGACTGAAGAACATTGACAACCAGTGGGGTATCGGTGTATATGGTTTACCATGGCTAACAAAAAAAACCTTAATCCGCTTGCGGAAGAACTCAATGCAATCCTCGCAGAGTCCCTCGCCGGACATTTCCTGTCCGATCTTGGAACCCGCCTGTATTTTCCCAAGGGAATAATCGCCCAAAGCGGTGAAGCGAAAAAATTCGGGAAAACAGCAAATGCAACCATCGGAATGGCTGTAAAAAACGGAAAACCGCTCATATTGAATGCACTGAACAACCAGCTACCCGGCTTTGAACCACAGGAAATTGTTGCTTACTCACCTACCGCAGGAAATGAAGCCCTCCGAAAAGAATGGCACGACGCGATTATCAGGAAAAATCCCTCGCTCAAAGGCGTATCAATGTCTCACCCGGTACTGGTCCCCGGATTGACCGCAGGACTTTCCTACCTTTCTGATCTTTTTCTTGGAGAGGACAGTGTCCTGCTCACCGGCAACCCCGCCTGGGACAACTACGTACTCATTGTAGAAGCACGGAGAAATTCCTGTCTGAAAGGGTTTTCCCTGTTCAGGGACGACGGCTTTGACATAACTGGCTTCGAACAAACCGTACAGGAAGAAGCCAGGAGCGGGACCGTCCGCATTCTCCTCAATTTCCCCCAGAATCCCTCAGGATATACCCCAACCAAAAGCGAAACCGCTGAAATAGTACGGGTGCTTCTTGAAACTGCCGAGAGTGGAGCGAAGATCATGGTCTGGTCCGACGATGCATACTTCGGTCTTGATTATGAAGACGATATTGAACCGGAATCCCTCTTCGCGAAACTGGCGAACGCACATGAGAACATACTCGCCGTCAAA
>CAZVEL010000124.1:0-4767 GCA_964626305.1 uncultured Treponema sp.
CAGGAAGTTCGCCGCCAGTTCCGGGAAATTCCCGGAATCCTCACCGGGGAGACAAAACCCGACTATACCACCTGTATCACCATAAGCTCCGCCGGGGCCCTTGCCGAAATGAAGGTTCCCGCCCTCCTTTCCGTTCTTACCCCCATTGCCGGCGGATTCATCCTCGGAGCCGACTTTGTTGGCGGCATGCTCATCGGAACAACGCTTTCCGCTATCATGCTCGCCCTGTTCTCGGCAAACTCCGGCGGTGCCTGGGATAACGCGAAAAAATACATTGAACAGGGACACCATGGAGGAAAGGGCTCGGATGCTCACTCGGCCTCGGTTGTCGGTGATACCGTGGGAGATCCGCTCAAGGATACCGTCGGCCCCTCGCTCGACATCCTCATCAAGATCATGGCGGTTATATCGCTCATTACCGTCTCGGTTTTCCAGGATTACAACCTCGTAACCTGGATCAGCTCGCTCATTAATTGACCGGAAGGCCAAAGGAGTCATCTATGTCCGAAATTCATTACTATCTCACCCTCTTTCCCACCGAATCCCTGATCGCATCCATGCTCGATGCGGACAAATTCGGCGCATACATGACCACGAGCTCAAAACGCGGCTCGCATGAACGGCTTATTTTTGCCGAGGTTGACGGCGGATTTTCCGGCGACTTTGACTGGGACTATGCTGCAGAACGGTGCCATCCGCACCGGAACGGCGAACCGAAACACTCGGTATATCTTTCCATATACCGGGTTCTGGAAAAAGTTCCCTTTTCGGCACTCAAGAACTTGTACCTGACCACTCCGGATGGACGGACGCTCAGCCTTTCCAAAAGCCCGTTCCCCTCAGACGGTCCGGGAAAACCCTACCATGTTTACCAGGAACTCTGTCCGGTCCAGCCCCTCGTTGTGAGCTCGCTTGCGCCTGTTGCATTCGGCGAGTACATCGTACACGGAGAATCCAAGATTTCCCTGCCTGCCATCTGCTACTGCGATCTCAAGGTTATCGATCTTGAGGACCTCGAACATACCGGCCACATCGGTCCCATGTACGACCATAACCTTGGACACCTGATCGAATGTATCGCCGCGGTAACCGAGTGGGGAAAAGTAACCAAGACACTCGACCGGACCTTTGCCGGCAATTTCCGGTTCCAGATTGTAAAAGACGGGTTTGCGATGGTGAACAAAAAGGAAAAAGTATGGTTCGCCATGCCGTCTGAAGAGGAGTTGGCCACCAAACACTATGACTGGTCACGCTCGGCGATGATTATCTAAGATTCGTGCCGCTACTGCTGCCAATTTTGTTGGATTTTTTTTCAACAATTTTGGTAGCAGTACTCTTTCCCCAAGCGATTGCGTACACAATCGCCACGTGCTGTCCCCGCTACAGGAATATTAGTTGCGGATGGCCGGAAAATCACCTATACTGAGAGTGATGATCACAAGGAGGAAAGAATGGCACTTAAGGCAATGGATCTTTTTGAGGCATATGAGCAAAATCAGCTGCCGATGGACGAGGGCTACATCGTTTCATCATTCTTCAAACCCGAAACAACCTATAGTATTTATGAGGTAGTATCATATTCCGCCATAAAAGATATCTATGCCACCAGCAACGGCATCACCTTTCAGACAAACGGAAAGAAACTGTTTGTTCTTGTAGAGCCGCCAACCTATCCCGAAAAATCAGTCGAGCCGTACTGTCGTTCACAGGAGTTCCTGGTTCCTTTTAGATTCAGTGAAGCAAATATCATGACCGCTAAGAATCAATCGAAGATTCTGTACAGCAAGGAACCACAACAGGCAATATCGGCCTTTACGGTAGTCCGCCCGGCAGGAATGGATTTTGCATTCCTTTTTTATTCGCTCCCTGATGTTTTTGAGTCAATGGAGAAATTCTTCTCGAAAACGTTGAATCAGGAGGCCGGAGTATCACAGATAGATGCCCAAAAAGCAGCCAAAGAAATCGGACAGCTTTGTGCCAAAACACTCACCTGGCCGAAAGACGACGAATAAAAGTCTTGTTGTCGTATACGGGCTAAAAACCGCCGATTATACGTATTTTAATCTGTTTTATCCGGCACAACGACTCATACAGGAGGCAGCAAACCGGGGCATTCCGCTCCGGTTTTTGTTTCCCGCGGATCTCCCCGCGTTTCTTGAATCCGGCGATCTGAAGATTACCCCTGAAACCACGATTTTTCTCTTTCGCGGCGCCGTCCCCCTTTCTGTGATTGAACTGGTTGAGCGCTGCGGTTTCACGGTCATAAATCCGTCCTGCGCGGTCCGGATTGCCGGCGACAAGCGGAAAACCGCACAATTCCTGTCAACGCAAGGCATAGCACATCCGCGACTGTTTGCACCGGACGATATTTCCAATGATCTTTGGCCAATAGTGGCCAAGCCCCGCTTCGGAAGCCGTGGCAATGGAGTACAATTGGTAAGCGGCCCGAAAGATATCCCCAAAAACAACACTCCGTACGGTGAGTATATCCTTCAGGAATATATTGCCGCATCACATGGCCGGGATTTCCGGGTTTTTTTTGCGTTTGGGCGCATTCTCGCTGCGGTTGAACGCCGTGCGGGTATCGATAAGATGGGTATTGACGAGACGAGTGTCGGTGAAACGGGAGAAAACCCGCTTGTTTCAAATACTTGTGTCGGAGGAGGACTTCACCCTTCGCCCTTCAGCCCAGCGGTACCGGATTGTGTTGCGGTACTAATCGCAAAAATTGCCGAAAAGACGGGGCTCCGATACGGCGCGATCGATTTTCTTTATAGCACAACAGTTCCCGACCCCGCGCATCTTGTAGTGTGTGAGCTGAATGCGTTTCCCGGTTTTACCGCTCTTGAGCAGGAAGGCGGATTTGATATTGCGGGGGCAATAATGGAAAAAATCAGAAGGTTATTTTTCTCCGAGTAACTGCTTAAGTTCCTGTATCTCCGCGGCGAGTTTGGACCGCTCCATTTTCTGGTACTTTGCCGGAACCATCTCTCTGCTCGTACATTCCAGTACCGCAACCAGATTCTGTAATTCAATCTCGTAGGGATAGGCAGGCGGCACAAAGTCCCGGATTGTTGTCTCAATGTCATTCTTGGTAACAATAGCCCGGTTGTCTATGCTCGCGCACATTTTCGCCCGAACGAGAATTGCCTCGATATCGGCCCCGGACATATCGAATTTTATGCTCTTGAACACGTCGGACAGGGAAAAATCTTTTACCTTGATATCAAGTTTTTTCTGGAGAATCCTGAAAAGATCTATCCGGTCATCTGCGGTTTCGGGATAAAACAGGGCCAGATGTTCCTCTGCCCGGCCCTGCCGTTTGAGGTCGATGGGAAGAAGGTCCGGACGGCAGGTAATCAAAAACCAGAGGATCTTTCCGCGGTAGTCGGTGTTGCCCATAAAGTTGGCAATCTGGGCAAATACCCGGCTTGAGGTTCCCGAATCACCCACCGAATCCCGGTCGCCAAGAAAGGCGTCGGCTTCGTCTATCATGACGGCAACCGGAGCCATCGCCTTGAGGATGTTCAGTACTTTCTCCAGATTGGACTCGGTCGCCCCCTGCCATTTTGAACGGAAGTTTCGTAGCTTCACCATCGGAATACCGATCTCACCGGCAAAGGCAGAAACAAGAAAGGTTTTTCCGGTTCCCACCGGTCCTGCGATAAGGTAGCCCATGGGAAGCACATCGATACGGCCGAGTTTCAGGGCCCGGGCAGCACTCTGGAAACGTTTTTTTACAAAGGAATGCCCCGAAACAAGCGAGAGGTCATGGGCGGTTTCCACAAACTCGAGCAATCCCGCCGCTTCATTTTCTATGATTGTCCGCTTTCGGTCGCGGAGATAGTCCAGGGTGATGGGTTTATCTTCCTGATACGACTCTGCCACAAGCTGGTTGAGGTTGAGAAGGTTTAATCCGCTCGTCATGTTCCCGATTCGCTCCGGGTTAAGACCACGATCCAGAAGAAGCATATCCTTCGCTTCCAGAAATTCAAGGAACTGAGTACGGACGAGAGCACCCGGAAAGGGAATGGTTACCTTCACAGTAGAAGGAGAACTGGACAGACGGGGATTGATGTCGGTAAGATTCTCCGTAAGCATGATGATGGAGATGTCCCCTTGCGTAAACTGGGGCTCATGGGACCAGCGGTTCAGGGTCACGAGGCAATACCGGTCTATCTCGTCCAGATGTCCGATCTCGTCCGCAGGGATAATGGTTTCCGCATAATCCATGATGAGGACAATGCGTTTTTCCTTGGGAATATTCATCACAAAATACCGTTCCAGATAGGCAAAGGCCTTAACCGGATCCCGGGTAAGAAACTCTTCCGGAGAAACATCAGGATACCGGGTACTCATGGTTTTAAGATAATCCCGTTCCATTTCCGAAAGACAGAATGAAATCCCGCCGGACTTGTCGTAAAAAACGATAATATCCCGGTTCCCGAACAGTACTTCCGAAATATAATCCTGGATTTTAACGAACATGAACTCGCCTTCGTTCATTTTGTGGGGCAGGAAATCACGAATGTTACCGTGCACAAAATACAGGTTGGCGGTTTTTGAACAATACTTGACCGAAAGCTCCTGGGCCCAGGCGGGCAGGATGTTGATAAAATCCAGATTCTTCTTGATAAGCTGCTGACTCTCAGGCATGATCCCCTCCGCAAACCAGTGTATCACCATACGGGGCGAAAAAACAGTCCCGTTCCCTGGTGAAGGGCATCTTGTTTTTTCGCGTATAATACGCTATTTTAATGCTATATC
>CAZVEL010000125.1:0-8636 GCA_964626305.1 uncultured Treponema sp.
TGTTTACGACAAAAAATTCTTTCAATCACTTCCCGGTTGATGCCCTTACTCAGAAAATCGGTCTTGCCGCCTGCGAAAACTGGTCGTATTATAAGGATATAAACAGTGAGCTTGCGCAAACCCGGGACTGGTTTTCAGCAAAACTGCGGACGCTCGGCTGGGAGGTTGTACCCTCTCTGGCGAATTTCGTGTTTGTCAGGAAACCCGGCTTTTCCGGGGACGAGGTGTACCGGGCAATAAAGTCCAGTGGTATTCTGGTACGCTATTTTGATCATCCGGGCATTGAACAGTTTGTTCGTATTAGTATCGGAACTCCCGACCAGATGTGCACCCTGCTCACGATCATGGAGGGTATTACACACGTATGAAAGTTTTGATTATTTCAGACGGACACGGAGATCTTTCCCGCCTTGAACAGCTTGAGCCGGTTGCGGAATCTGTCGACCTGGTGCTGTACGGTGGCGATTTCGCAGAATTTGACAAGCCAGAGACTGGGAAACCCTATCTGGAACGGCTCGCTCATCTGCATGACCGGCTTTTTGCCGTGAGCGGAAACTGCGACGAACCGGAATTTCGTGAAACAATGGAAGAATTTGACGTCAGTATCGAAGGGTCCCTTTCTTATTTCAACGGACTTATGTTTTCCGGTTCCGGCGGAGCGTTGAAGTTTACCGGGGTTACACCGAATGAACGGACCGATGAGGATCTCGCCGCTGATCTCCACCTGGTAACTGAAAGTGTTCCGGATGGATTTGATGACTCAAACGAAGCATGGAACAATCTTGTCATTATCGCACATCATCCGCCAAAGGATACCCTGCTGGATACCGTTTCAAATGGTGCCCATGTGGGGTCCCCGCGTATCAGAAGTTTTATTGAGAAATGGAAACCACTTCTGGTGCTTTCAGGACACATACACGAGTCCGCCGCGATTGACGAGATCGGCCCGACTCGTCTGGTGAATCCGGGGAGCCTTGCTGAGGGCAAATACGCGATCGCGGAGATTGTCGGCGGGGCCAAGGTGCCTTTTGAAGTTCGATCTCTCGAGCTTAAAACCCTGTAGAGTTTTTCCTCAGTAGGTGTTTTCTATCGCCTTGATGAGCCGGTACATGAGCGTATTGATGGGTACGGGTACGTTGTGCTTTTCCCCGAGCTCCATGACTGTGTGTGAAAACAGTTCCACCTCGGTTTTTCTCCCTGCCTCGACATCCTGACACATTGAGGTCTTTCCCTCGTCGGACAGTCCATCCAGGACTTTGAAAGAGTCTTCAATATCTTTTTCGGTGAGTGTAACGCCTTCGTGTGCTGCGACAGCAACAACTTCTCGCATGGTGTCCGCGAAAAGGGATGCAGCTGCTTCCTCCCGCGTTGCGGTTTTGAATGGACGGTATGGCCGGCGGATTATCGCCGTGAGCTGATTCAAACCTACATTCATCATGAACTTGTACCAGAGGCGGTTGAGCATGTTTTCAGGAACTGAAAAACCGACGCCGCTTCGGGTAAAGAAGTCGGCAATTGCCTGTACCCGGTCCGACCAGGGTTCGCGGTTCTCCGCATCGCCGAAAAAGATCTTTCCTGTTTTAGAAAAACTGATAAGGGACCCTTCACGAACAGCGTCAATTCCGAGGATCATGGCATAGGGAAGCCGGTGTGCGCCGAACACGTCTCCGAGTTCCTGTTCGCTGGAAATACCGTTAAGGAGGGAAAGGATGAGGGTTTGGGGGCCTACATGGTTCTTGAGGTCAGATACTACTTCCGGTAAATGATGGTTCTTGCAGGCGACAATGATCAGATCAGGGTTGCTTGCTTCGGCAACATCCGTGAACGCGAAGGAACAGACTTCACCGTTAATGATAAAAGGGTTTCTCCTGTAGCGTTCAAGTCGTTCTCCGCCGGCAAGGATCGATACGGACGTTGGCATGCTGCGCTGAATTTTCCATGCAATGGCGGCTCCGATTGCACCTGCACCGGCGATCAGCACTGATTCTATCTTTTTCATCACCATTACTCCTTGTCTTTGGGCTGTACTTGGCATAGTATTGCAGCATGTACGATTACGCAAGCATTGTTCCCATCGTTTCTCTTGCTCTGCTCCCGCTGGCCGCCTGTTATATTACGGTTACTACCCTTTTTAGCAAACGCCGCATGGGTGCTCTTATTGAGCCTTACCGCCCCCGGTTTCATTTTCAGTTTCTCGGCGTACTCCTGTTCTCTCCGGCGCTTATCGTGCTCGCCTGGTACCGGAGTTTTACGTCACTTCCCCTGTTCGCCCTTTGCGGTGTCGGCTGTATCGGTTTTTACATTGCGGCCCGGGATCTTTTTGTTTCCCGGTATACCGGAGTGTATGCAGAAGGGGTTCTCTGGAGTAATGGCGTGGTGTTCTATGATGATATTGATTCACTCGTACGTCTTGATTCCTGTACACTGGTTTTTGTGCTGCAAAATGGAACAGAAAAAATATTCGCCGCCGAGGAGGAACATACCCTTTCTCGACTGGAACAACGTGTAAAATCGCTTGTTCCTACCTTGCAGTAAGTGTGTTCTTCGTCGTATTATGTCGACGATGAAAACAATAGTTATCGGTTCCGGCGGACGTGAACATGCCATCGCCTGGGCACTGGCCCGCTCCCCGGACGTTAAAGAAGTACTGTGCATACCGGGAAACGGTGGTACCGCCGTTGAAGAAAAATGTTCTAATGTATCAGCAAACATTCATGATATCGGTTCAATTGTAGAAGCCTGTGTACGTGAGCTCTCCGGAGCGACCGGGGGATCCTTTGTGGTCGTTGGCCCCGAGGATCCACTTGCTGCCGGGCTTGCCACGCGTCTTGCCGATGCCGGTATCCGGGTTGTTGGCGCATCGCATAAACCTGCCATGCTCGAAGCGAGCAAGGATATCGCCAAATCTTTCATGAAGAAGTATGGTGTAGCCTGTGCTGAAAGTGAGACACATACCGACCTGACCAGCGCCATCGCGGCCGTGAACCGTATTAACGGGCCGGTTGTAATTAAAGCCGACGGACTTGCCGCGGGTAAGGGGGTTGTGGTTGCTCCGGGCCCCGACGAGGCGGTTCGAGCACTTAAAAGCTTTATGGAAGAAGGATCGCTCGGAAGTGCCGGCCGGAAAGTGCTGGTTGAGGAATATCTCCAGGGAGACGAAATTTCGATTCTGGCCGCAGTCAGCGTAACCCCCGAGACTGCCGCTGCCGGAAATGCCGTCATCCAGCCCTTTGTTACTTCCCGTGACCACAAACGCCTTCGCGACGGAGCGAAGGGGCCGAATACCGGTGGAATGGGCGCCATCGCGCCGGTCCCGGATCTTGACGAACGGGTGCTCGAACAATTCAAAACCGACATTCTCGAACCGACCCTGCAGGGTCTTGTTAGTGAAAATTATGACTATCGCGGGTTTATTTTCTTCGGGCTCATGCTCACCAAAGATGGCCCAAAACTTCTGGAATATAACGTACGACTCGGAGATCCTGAAACCCAGGCGGTGTTTCCGCTCATGGATTTTGATTTTGCCCACATGTGCGGTGCCATTATTGACGGGACACTTGATACCTTCGACTTCCGCTGGAAGCCGGGGTATGTCTGTGCACCGGTAGCCGTTTCCGGGGGGTATCCGCAAGCCTATCCCAAAGGGTTGCCCATATTTGTAAACCGGACAGCGGTAGATGCTACCGGGGCCCGCGTTTTCTTTGCCGGGGCTATCAATGATAAACGCGCTTCGAGCCAGGCGAGCCCTGCAGGTCCCCTGGTGACTTCCGGCGGCCGCGTTCTTGCGGTTTCTGCGCACGGAACCTCTCTGGATGAAGCCCGTAAAAAAGCGTACCGCGCCATGGAAGCCATATCGTTTGACGGTATGTTCTACCGCCGTGATATCGGACTGCCGGGAGCGGCAGTATCGGGAGATTTGTAAGGAGTGTGTTGTGAGGGGAAGACATTTGATCGAGCCGGGGAATTTTTCCATAGAGGAGCTGGATAAGCTCTTTACCCTGGCGGACGCAATCATGAAAGATCCCGGCTCGTATTCTGAAGTGTGTCGAGGCAAAGTGCTCGCCACACTTTTTTTTGAGCCCAGTACCCGGACCAGACTTTCATTCGAAGCCGCCATGCTCCGTCTCGGCGGAACGACGCTCGGTTTTGCGGAACCGAACGCGAGTTCTACTTCCAAAGGGGAGAGTCTGGCAGACACTATCCGGACCGTCGCCTCCTATGTAGACGTCATCGCCATGCGGAACCCAAAAGAAGGTGCGGCCCTGCTTGCCTCGCAATACAGCGATGTTCCCGTCATTAACGCCGGAGACGGCGGCCACCATCATCCCACACAGACACTTACGGACCTTCTGACCATCAGAACCATCAAGAAGACCATGGGCGGGCTTACTATCGGCCTCTGTGGAGACCTCAAGTTCGGCCGTACCGTGCACAGCCTTGCCAAAGCCATGTCGCGGTACCCGGGGAATCGTTTTGTGCTTATCAGTCCGCCCGAGCTCGAAATACCCGACTACATCATTTCCCGGGTTTTCAAACCTGCCGGCGTCTCTTTCTCGAAGATGCTCCGGCTGGAGGATGTAATTGGCGACCTCGACATCCTGTACATGACCCGGGTTCAGAAGGAACGATTCTTTAACGAACAGGACTATGTCCGCCTCAAGGACAGCTATGTCCTGGACGCGGAAAAAATGCGACTTGCGAAGAAAGATCTTTGCGTCCTCCATCCACTCCCCCGGGTGAACGAGATATCCCCGGAAGTAGATTCAGATCCGCGGGCAGCCTACTTCCGCCAGGTCAAGTTCGGTATGTTTGTCCGAATGGCCCTCATCGCGGAACTCCTTGGCTGCGAAGGAGGAAAAAAATGAATATACAAAAGATAAGAAACGGACTCGTAATTGATCACATTCGAGCCGGAACCGGTATATGGATCTTCAACTGGCTCAAACTGGACAAAGTTCCGTTCAGTGTGGCGCTCATCATGAATGTTCCCTCAAAACACCTCGGGAAAAAAGACATTATCAAGATTGACAATGTTCTCGATGTGGATTACTCCGTGCTTGGCTTCATCGATCCGGATATCACCGTCAATGTGGTTGAAGACGAACATGTGGCCCGTAAGATCGGACTCTCCCTGCCGGATCGTGTGGAAAATGTTATAAAATGCCGAAACCCCCGCTGCATCACGAGTTCCGAGACTACCATCCCACATGTATTTCAGCTTGTTGATCGCAAGCGCGCCGAATATGCCTGCCTCTACTGCGACGAACTCTACCGTGCCGGAATCGGAGACTTCCTGTGAGCGAACCCCTGCTCTTCATAAATGCCCGCCTCGTCGACTGCGACACCGACACCCCCGGCTCCCTCCTCGTCCGTGACGGCAAGATCGCCGCGGTCTACCGGGGGATTTTGCACCCTGATAAAAGTTTGCACCCTGCGGGGGCTGAACCCGGTTTGGATAGCTTACACCCCGCGAAATGCTCTGTCCCCGACGCAAGTTTCCACCCCGCGCAAGTTGAACACCCCGACGCCCGTGTTATCGACTGTGGCGGCGCGACACTCATGCCCGCTTTTATCGACATGCATGCCCACTTTCGTGATCCCGGTTTTACCCACAAGGAAGACCTCCAGAGCGGATCCCGTGCGGCCGCGGCCGGTGGCTTTGCGACCGTCGTACTCATGCCGAACACGAATCCGGTCATTTCAGACCGTGTCGCTTCACTCACCGTGCGTGCGCGAGCTTCCGGTGCGGAATCTCCCGACATCTTCCAGTCGGTGAGTTTGACTCGCGGGTTTGGTGGAACCGATACCTCGGCCCTTGCCGAACTCAATCCTGCCGAAACACCGATCGCGACCGAAGACGGTCACGAAGTCGCATCCGCCGCGGTTATGCTTGACGCCATGCGTGCTTGTGCGAAAACTGGCGTGCTTGTGTGTTGTCACTGCGAGGACCCGTCTCTGGCGGAACGGGCCCGAGAGCTTCGTACCGCCGCGCTTGCCGATCCTGACAATTCCGCCGTGCTCTATGAGAAAACCGAACGGCTCCTCCGTTTAGCCGAAGACACCCTGACGTACCGGAATCTTGCGCTTGCCGAAGAGGCAGACTGCCGTATTCATATTGACCATATCAGTACCATAGGCGCTCTTACCGCGGTACGCGACGCGAAGACGCGCCGGGGCGTGGTGAGCTGCGAAGTGACACCACATCATCTTGCACTCACCGCCGATTCGCCCGAAATTGTGAACCCGCCGCTCCGGCATGAAGAAGACCGGATGGCCCTGATCCGGGGTCTTGCAGACGGCACTATCGATACCATCGCAACCGACCACGCGCCGCACACGAGAGAAGACAAACAAACCGGTGCCCCGGGATTCTCCGGGATACAGGCGGCCTTCCCGGTATGCAACACTGTGCTCGTAAAAGCGGGTCATTTGACGCTTTCTGCCCTTTCCCGCCTCCTGTCCGCGAATCCGGCCCGCCTGCTCGGTCTTGCCCGCGGTCGTTTGGCCGAAGGCCTTGATGCCGACCTCGTTCTCCTTGATCCGGACAAGGCCGTTACGATCGATCCTGCGTCGGAATCCTGGCAATCCCGGGGTAAAAACTGCCCATACGCAGGAAAACAATTCCATGGGGAGATTCTGGCCACCTTTCGGCGGGGACAGAGGATTTTCTGATTTCTCTTTTTGGGGACAGAGCATTGTAATTTGAAGATTTTCTGATGTACCCTTTTGGGGACAGAGCATTTTTTTCAAAATATCACATATTTCTCTTGACGAATTGTACTAGTACAAATACAATTGTACTAGATGAGTAGTACAATTGCGCCGAGGATTCCAGAAATCACGCTCGACACCGCCAGCGGAATACCTTTTTACCGTCAGATCATCCGGCGGATAGAAGATCTTGTGCTTGCGGGGACGCTACCTGCGGGTACCAGGCTGCCGACTATCCGGTCTCTGGCAATTCAGCTCAAGATAAACCCCAACACCATCGCGAAGGCCTATGCGGAACTCGAACTTCGGGGCGTTGTTACCACGCAAGTAGGAAGCGGAACATTTATTTCTGATAACATCCCGGAACCGGCACAAGCCGAACGGGATGAACTGCTGCAGGATCTACTCCATCGCACGATACTGGAGTTTGCATCCCTGGGGATCAATAAAAAGGAAATTCCGGCATTGATTGACGAATATAAGGAGGACGTATGACTATTTCCGGTTCAGGACAGACAAAAAAGACTTTGGTAACCAACAGCGCGACGGTTAAACAGCGTTCACTTGCGCGGATCGTCGCTCTGCGGATGCTGATTGTTCTCCTGTTCGCACTCGCCGGTTGCGTGGTACGCCTTGCGTCCGGGTTTCCGCGCCTGGGGCCCGGCGGATACTGGATTACTGCGCTTTTTGTACTAGCGGGGATTCTCCTTGTGCTTTCGATCAGAAAAACGGACGAGTGGGAGCGAGCCATTATCCTTCGTCTCGGTAAATTTCACCGGGTCCGCGGTCCCGGCATCTTTTTTGTGCTGCCGGTTATCGACTGGATTGCCTCCATTGTCGATCTTCGTATCCGGGTAAGTGATTTTACCGCGGAGACCACCCTGACCCGGGATTCGGTGACGGTAACTGTTGATGCCCTGTGTTTCTGGCTTGTCTGGGACGCAGAAAAGGCTATCTGTGAGGTACAGAACTACGAAGAAGCGGTCATCCTTTCCGCGAAAACGGCGCTCCGGAGCGCGGTAAGCAGCTATGATCTTTCGGTGTTCCTTGAGAATGGCGACAAGATCGAGGAGCATATCCGACGGACGGTCGACCAGAAGACGACGGAGTGGGGTATCACCGTGCAGCATATCGAAATTACCGACATCCAGATCCCCGAACTGCTGCAGGATTCCCTCAGTTATGTCGCCCAGGCGGAACGCGAAAAGAAAGGCCGGGTGCTTCTTGCCGAAGCAGAAATAGAAATTGCCCGCAAACTTGAAACCGCGGGCCGTGTCTACGCGAAAAATGATATTGCCCTCATGCTCAAGAGTCTGACCATTCTGAACGAGGGACTTAAGGCGGGTAATTCCATGATGCTGGTGCCCAATTCAATTACTGAAGAGCTTGAAGGAAAGGATGTATTCGGCCTCCAGGCGCTCGCGAAGCTGCAGAAGAAGGATCGTGACGGGGAAAAAGGAGCTGACGATGAACGTCGTTGAAACGAAAAATCTCGAGAAAACATACCAGCTGAATAATCTTGCCGTTCACGCGTTGCGCGGGATCAGTCTGGCCTTTACCCCGGGCGAATTCGCGGCGGTTGCCGGTCCTTCGGGAAGCGGCAAGACGACCTTTTTGCATCTTGTCGGCTGTCTCGATGTTCCTACCGCAGGACAGGTCTCTGTTTCGGGAAATGACACTGGCGATATGAGTAAAAGAGACCTTGCCGTGCTCCGCCGGAAAACCATCGGGTTCATATTCCAGGCCTATAATCTCATACCGGTTTTGACTGCGTTTGAAAACGTATCCATGCCGCTTGTCCTGCTCGGAGTTCCCGCTGATGAGGTGCGGGAACGCTCTGAGCAGCTTTTGGCTGATGTGGGTCTTGCCGGCATGGGAAACCGCCGTCCAAAGGAGATGTCCGGCGGGCAGCAGCAGCGCGTGGC
>CAZVEL010000126.1:0-5643 GCA_964626305.1 uncultured Treponema sp.
TAAAAAACTAACACGTCATTTACTGTTATTTCATGCGCTGGTGCCAGCAACAAAACGGAATTCCCGTTAATGTCCCGGCACCAGCTCCGGTCTATTGAAGCAGATCCAGTACTTCCTGTGGCATGTCCTGTTTGACCGCCAGATCATAGGGCGTCAGGTCATCATCGTTTTGTTTTTGTACATCAATACTGGTATTTTTTAGAATTCTGATGATTTTATCCACATTGGAAACATCATTGCGATAAAGCGCCAAATGGAGTGCTGTATTTCCATTTCTGGTGTCAGCGTCAAGATCTCTGGTTCTTTTTGCAATTCTCTCAACAAGTTCCGGAGTTGAATACCGGGAAGCATGCATAAGTGGTGTCCATTTGCTGTTGTTTTCAATATTTACCGGCGCTTCTTTTTCGAGAAGCAGTTCTGCAATCTCTGGTTGATCATATACGAGCGCGAACATGAGTGGGGTCCAGTCATTATCATTTTTTGCATGTATGTCCGCACCTTTTTCTATAAGCATTCTGGCAATATCCGGCATGTCATGCCGTAATGCGAACATAAGCGGTGTCCAGCCATTATTGTTTTTTGTATTTATTTCAGCACCTTTTTCTATAAGAAGCTGCGCATTCTCGATGGTGCTATATCGAATTGCATATATCAGCGGTGTCCAATTGGCGGGGGTGCTCGCAATAACCTCTGCTCCTTTATCAATCATGATCTTTGCATTTTCTGAATGTCCGTAATGCAGTGAAACCATAAGTGGGGTAAAGCCATCCTGATCAGCGGAGTTGATATAGAGGATGTCTTCGTTAAGCATTTCACGTATTCGTGCAGGTTCGTACATTAATGCAAAATCAATATCGCTCTTTCCATGTCTGGTCAGATCAAAACGTGCTCCTGCCGGAATAGAGAATGAACGACCTTCATGATCCAATGACTGTATGGAAAAATCTTCATTCGCTACAATTTCCACAGGAACACCGTAGTTGTTTGAATTAATGGTGAATTTGTCTGTTACAGAAAATATTGTTTTGCTATTATTCCGGTTTTCTTGAATTTTCTGCATTGATTTCTTTGTATCACCGGATACGGTGTTTTTTAATATTTGTTCGGCAGCGGATAATTCACCAGATTGATCAAGCGCTATTAGTGGGGATGGTGAACGGTAATAATATGTTCCGATAAGGGAACCATACTCAAAGAACATGAAAACATTGGGATCTCTTGAAGGATTTGTAATGATGAAGGAAAGTTTTGTTGATGATCCGGCGTCCATGTAGCCTGAATATGCCGAGAAGAAACGAACCTCATAGACCCTGGGAGAAAAAGAACAGAGAACAGCAGATACATTCTTTTCATCTGCTGTTGAGTAAATTTCAGTTTTGTCTTTTCGGGTAAATATCGTTTCCCAAACGGCTTCGTCATTTGCCATCATTGCATCACCCCGATTGACAAGCGTCCTGGCAACTGCTCCGGATGATACACAGGACGTGGCGACAAGGGCTGTTAGAATCAGTCCTACCAATACCATAGCGTTGTTCTTTTTCATCATTCCCTCCACAAAAAAGATTAATATCTGAAGAAACATCAATGTGTTGTATTTCCCGTGACAGAGTTGTTCCAACTTGATGTAATTGTAGAAAAGATATGATGCAAAACAATCCGGTTCAGCAAATTCTACGGGATAGTAACAACGTGATATTCGAGTGAAATTACGGAGATAATTATCTGTGCTTAATTGATATCTGTCAAGAAAAAAAGTTCAGCATTATGTTTGCGATGACTGCGGTGGATTTTAACGGAGCGGGTGATTTCTTCTTTGTATTGAAGACCGCTTTTTTTCCACGGTTTTGCGCGACAACTGTTTCTGTCGTATACTTTGGGCATGCGAACTATCGGCATCATGATGACCAATTTTTTCGGGGAGTATATTGCTCAGATATGGCCCGGAATGGTACGGGGTGCAGAAGAAAGGGATGTGAATCTTCTCATTTTTCCGGGCTACACCGCCAGCTGGTCAACCGGATACCTGTATCAACAATCGGTTGTTTATTCGAAAATAAACCCGGGAAACGTGGATGCTCTGGTCATTGTTTCGGGAACTTATGCCAACCGGCTTGATAAAAAAACATATACCCAGTTTTTTGAACAATACCGGGATATACCCGGTGTCAGTATCGGATCACGGGTACCATACAAAACAGCCATTCTGGTGGATAACACGACCGGATTAGACCAGCTGATCCGGCATGTTCTTTCCGTCCATAAGCGAAAAAACCCTGCCATGGTTACCGGCCCGCTTACCAATGAAGAAGCCTGTGTGCGACTCGCTGTGTTCCGTAAAACCTGCGAATCCCTTGGCTATTCAATCAGTTCAGATCAGCTCTATGAAGGTGATTTTACCCTTCCTTCCGGGCAAGAGGCAGTTCGAGTGCTTTTTCCGGAAAACAGGAAAGCGGATCACCCCGACACTCTTATCTGTGCAAATGACAACATGGCTTTTGGTGCCATGCGTGAGCTTAAGCGCAAGGGGTACCGTGTGCCTTCCGACGTAGCGGTGACCGGTTTTGACAATGTGAATGAAGCCCGGTTTTCCTTTCCTGCACTGAGTACAATAAGTCAGCCCATGGAAGAGCAGGGTTATCAGGCGGTCATGAGAGCAGTTGATCTTGTTGAGGGCAACGCTGTCCCGGAAGAAATAATACTTCCTACAACTATGGTGCTGCGGTCATCGTGTGGTTGTTATTCTTCAACAGAAGAAAGTTATACCCGTTCTGTAAAGAAGATTACTGATGTCGAGGTTCCGGGTGAAGAAAGCTTTTGTACTGCGGATGATTTCTGGAACACCGTTTATGAAATTTTCCCAATAGAGGATCGGAACAAGTCATCAAGAACTGTTGTAGCTTCCCTCGTACATGCTGCATGTTCGGGGGAAGATCATGCGGCAACGATGACGCGTCTTGGAGAACATCTTCATTTCATGATTTCTGAAGATAAACCGGTTCGGCCCTGGGTTTCACTCATCAGTTTATTGAATACATTTCTGGAGAAGAATCGCTCGGTAGTTGCTGATTCCCGGAAAGCGGTTATTTTTCTCGGATCATGTCTCCAGGTGATCATTTCCATGCTTCAGGTTGAACAAGGAAGCTCTGAATTCCGTCTCACGGGTCAGATAACCAGCATGCGTACATATCTGGCAGATATCGGTTCGGCTCTCACTATTGATGATATTGGAGACGCAACCAGAACTCATCTGACTGCACTGGGAGTGAAGTCGTTTTACATTGCGGTGTATGATAAACCGGTTATACACCGGAAAGGTGAACAGTGGAAGGAACCCTCATCCGCATATCTGATAATAGGGTACCATAATGGTTCTCTCATACCAAAACGTAAACGGATTACCGGGGGACGGCTGTTGCCGCAGGTATATTCAAAAGGAAAAAAAACGCGGTTCATGATTGTTAGTTCGCTGTATTTCAGGGAGGAAATCATTGGTTTCATGATGATTGACCAGACTGATATTACCCGGGAAATTTATGATATTCTTGCGGGGAATGTGAGTGCTTCCCTGAAAACGGCAGCGCTTTTCGAAGCACGGGAAGCTTCCGAGCAAAAACTCCTTGAAGTGCTCCGCGAGCTGGAACAATCAAACACACAGCTTCAACTAATCTCCGAGATTGATGAACTCACTGGACTGTATAACCGGCGTGGTTTCCTTAACCTCGCCCGGCGAAGCATGGAGCTTGCACGGCAGATGGGGCGTGGAGGTCTGGTATTTTTCGCCGATCTTGACGGGCTCAAGAAGATCAATGATGTGTATGGTCATACCGACGGTGATACTGCCATCAAAACAGCAGGGGTCATTCTCCACAGAGTCTTCCGGAATATGGATATCGTTTCCCGTCTCGGAGGTGACGAGTTCACCGTTCTTGCACTGGATACCGACGAGGGATTTATTCCGATTATCAGAAATCGCATGAAGAAACAGCTTGCCGAAGAAAATAAAAAGCTGGGCAAGCCATGGAATGTTTCCATAAGCATCGGTGCCGCATCATTCAAACCAGGAGATACTGTTTCGCTTGAAAAAATCATGGCCCGCGCGGACGCCAACCTGTACCGGGAGAAACAGCGAAAAAAGAAGAATTCATAAGGGGCGGGGAATCGCGCGGGCAATTCCCCGGAGTTTGTCAATTCAGGTATGAAACGTCGCAGGTACTGACCATCTTCCAGTCGGATTCAAGATACCGCACGGTTCCTTCGACGGTAACGGTTTCCTTGAAGAGGATATTCCGGCTCGAGTTACCGATCATGATTTCAAAATCCCCACCTTCTACCATTCTCCGTCCGTCCCTGCCGGTATACTGCAGCATGTCGGAGGGGATGGTGAAGGTAAGTTTCGCTTTCTGGTCACGGTTCAAGCTTACGCGCCGGAACGCTTTCAGTTCCATCACCGGCCGTACCAGCTCGGAGAACGAATCATGGATATACACCTGTACGAGTTCGTCTCCGTCCCGCTCTCCGGTATTGGTTACGGTAAGCGAAACGCGGATGTCTCCGTCAATCGGGATACTCTTCTTTTCAACTGCAAATGTATCCATCGTGAAGGTTGTATACGTTAGACCGAACCCAAAAGGATATGCGGCGCCAAAGTCTTTTTGAATCGGGGTGCCAGGCGATTTCCGCTTGTGATTATAAAAATAGGGCATGGCACCGGCAGAACGCGGAATAGAGATGCTGAGTCTGCCTTCCGGATTAACCTTGCCAGTCATGATATCGGCAAGTGCGCCAGCTCCTCTTTGACCGGGTAACCAGGCCTGGATAACGGCACTGGCTCGTTCGAAAATGGTTCCGGAATTATAAGGTCTCCCACTGAATACGACCACAATGGTCGGCTTTCCGAGATCCAGTACTTGTTCTACAAGCCGGCATTGGGCACCCGGAAGATCCAGACTGCTCGCATCGGAGCCTTCTCCAACGGTTCCGCTCAGGAACAATCCTGCAAGATCGCCCACGGCTAGAACGACGGTATCGGCCTTCTTTGCTGTTTCGAGCGCTTCGGCAAAACCGGATTCATCGGTACTGATATAGGACGTCTGGCTGCTTCCATCCTGGGCCACATCTCCGGGGAATACCGCAGGCTTGTCTGGTCGGCCGGAAAGAATGTCGCATCCCTTGTTGTATACAAGATCAGTTCCGAAACGTTCAGAAAGTTCAGTCCGCAGCGTACGGATTTTTGTATCCCTCTCTTTGCGTTCGCTCAATACCAGATGTACCGGGAACGAATAGCCGCCAAGCATGCCATAGGGATTGTCCGCAAGCGGACCAAGCAGAGCTATTTTGCCTGCATTCTCAAGGGGGAGGGTCCCGTCATTTTTTAGAAGCACGGTTGACTTAACCGCTGCTTTGTAGGCGAGTTCATCATGTTTGGCCAGATCGGGCAATATTGCGCCTTCATCCACATAGGGATTGTCAAAAAGGCCGAGGCGGAATTTCCACAGTATATGGCGGTATACTGCCTGGTCAACAACGGCCATGTCGAGATCACCCCGGTCGAGGGCCTGCTTGAGACCGTCCCGATAGGCCGTGTCTCCGGGAAGTTCAACATCAACACCGGCTTCAAGAGCAGCGGCCGAAGCGGCGGCTATA
>CAZVEL010000127.1:0-15364 GCA_964626305.1 uncultured Treponema sp.
CGCGGCGGGCTGGTGGGGCGCCCCCCCCGCCGTTTGATTACTCTCAGGGACGGACGTGTTGATGACGAGGCATGCCGATGAAAATGCAGGAACTGACCATGCTTACCGGCATGGCGTTCAGAAATCTGGGTCGTCACCGGGTTAAAACCGTGATAACCGTTCTGGCAGTCGCCGTCAGTGCTACCCTGTATATTTTCATGGACGGGTGGTTGCTCGGGATGACACTCGAGTCTGAACGGAACATCGTCGCCTACGAGACGGGCGCGGCGAAAATACAGACACAGGCGTACTTTGAAAAAAAGGACGATCTTCCCATGTACGAAAGCTTCGGGAACTGGGAATCGCTCGCAAAAGTGCTTGAAGAAGCCGGGTACGACAGCGCGCCGCGCTTTGTCTTTACCGGAACGCTTCACGCATCCAACGGATCGGCGCCGGTGCTCTGTACCGGGGTGGATATAGAACGGGAAAAGCGCCTCTTACGTTATCCCGACTATCTTGATTCCGGCCGATTCCCGGCTCCGGGCGCATACGAGATCGCGGTGGGCATGTTCACCGCCGACAAGCTCGGCCTTGCCGTCCCCCGCCACATGGACGCGGAGAAGTTTGACGGTTTTGTCGAAACAATTGCGCCTGATGTGGCCGATGCTTCGTTTATCCGTAATTTATACGAAACACGCGAGCCAGCAAACGGGAAGAAACGCCCCTTTGATGGGGATGGCGATGTTCCACGCAGACCTCTTGTGTATCTTTCATCGGATGCCACACGCGAGGATATTGACCGTATTTGGGACTGGATGGGCAAAGCGGGGCTCCTTGATGTGCGTGTCTTCACCACGATCGACATAAAAGCCCTCCCCGAACGGATAGACGCGTCGCGGTTTACTGAAGACATTCTTCCACGCTTCCCCGCGGGGGACAGAGCATTTCTGGAAACGGTCTATGAGGCCGATCCGGTGCTTGGTGACTACTTTCTTGTGGAAACCGGTACTGAAAACGCGGATAAAGCACTCGCTCTGCTTCTTGAAAGTGACTATACCGGGGCTGTCCGCCATGTGAATCAGCTTATTTCCGCGACCGTGACCGGCGTGGTGAACTCGCCGAACCCCAAAAACAATGCAAATACCGTCTATATACCGCTTGATTCCCTGCAGGACAATGCCGGACTCCAGCTTGGCGGAGAAATAACCGAACTCATCATCCGCCGTGCGGAGGCCAACGATGCTTCTTTGCCGGGGAAATTCGAGTCTCCAGAGACGATTCGCGCTGTTTTTGATAAATCCTCTGTCCCTCTGCCGGAAAATCTTGTGGTCAAAGGTTGGCAGGACTATGTGAGGGATTATTTTTCCGCATCTGCCGCCGATCAGGTTTTCACCAGGATCATGATATTCATGCTTTTTTTGCTTTCGTTTCTCGGGATTTCCAACACCATGCTCATGGCAATCCTTGAAAGGACGAAGGAAATTGGTATGCTCCGCGCCCTTGGAATGACTGACGGACAGGTGCTCTTTGTCTATGCGCTTGAAGCGTCGTTTATCGGCATGATCGGCGGATTTTTCGGTGTTCTCATCGGATGTCTTATCAACATTCCCATGGTAACCATTGGAATTGACTATTCCGCCATGACCGAAGCTCTCAGTGGTGACATTGGTTATCGGGTAGCCGCATTTTTCCGATCAGCTTGGAATGTTCCGGTGATAATCGGCACCTTTTTCGCGGCAACTATTGTTTCCGGCGTGATGGCGGTGTTGCCCACTCGACGGGCACTTCGTATACCTGTCACCGAAAGCCTCAGATTTGAGTAGGAGGTATGAAAATGAAGGATTCAGCAAATGGCGGCCTCGGGATGCTCTCGGTTATTGCCTGGCGGAATATCGGACGAAACCGTCGCCGCTCCATATTGTGTATCACCGCAGTTGGAATCGCCGTTTTTTTCATCATATTCATGAATTCCTGGATGGACGGTATGTTCGAGGGGATAGAAAGTACCGTTCGAACCTATGAAACAGGCCATGTGCTTGCGGTTTCGGAAGGGTTTGAAGCGGAACAGGAGTATTTGCCGGTACAGTTTCCATTGGTGAAAGATAATAGAGGGACAGAGGATTTTTCAGGCGAGAACTCCTCCCGAGGGACAGAGCATTTTTATTCTGACGGGGAATTGATCCGTCTGGTCGAATCTATCCCTGAAGTTCGGGCTGCATTGCCGCGAATCCAGATTCACGCGAGTCTTTTTGATAATCTGGTCAAACATGCCCTGGTTTGGGGTATTGATCTCGATCGTGAGCGGAAAATCAACCATTTTAACCTGACCCGGCGTACCGATGGGTTGATATCAGGACGGTTGCCGGCAAAAAACTCAAACGAGTGCGTCATTGGTACCGTTTTTGCGCAAAAGGCCGGGTTGCGTATTGGAGACCGGATCCCGTTGAAAATGGTTTCAGCCGAGTTCTCGGACAAGTACTGGAACCCGAAAATAACCGGAATTTTTGAGTTTGATTACCGGAAGATGGATGAGGATACCATAATTGTCCCGATTGACCGTCTGCAGCGGATACTGGGGTTGGGGGACAGAGCACAACAACTGGTTGTTTTCGCCAATGATCAGCGTGATTCAGAGCAGATCAAGGACAGTATGGTGGCTTTACTTGGTGATAAAACCATTATTCGTACCTGGACTGACAACTATTGGGTTGCGATGTATCGGTCCATGACCTGGCTCTATTACATGATTTTCGGCGTGTTCCAGGTTGTGGCAAGTTTCTTGATTGTCAACACCGTTCTCATGATGATTCACGAGCGGATAAAGGAAATTGGCATGATGGGAGCCCTCGGTATGAAACGGGCGGAGATTGTCTTTGTTTTTTTTATGGAGGCGGTGTATTTGAGTATTCTGGGAGCAATCGCTGGTGTTATCCTCGGTGGTGTCGCGTCCTGGATCGGTTCGCAGTTTCCATTCGACATGACCACTGTTACAGGAGGAGGTATGAAAGAATTACCGGTGTCAGGTACCATTTATCTTGTCTTTTCACCGATGATGCTGGTGAAAAGTTTTTTCTTCGGAGTGGTAATTTCAGCCATTTGTACGATAATTCCTTCATTGAAAAGTGCTTTTGTGGAACCGGTGGAAGCTCTTCGACGTTAATCTGATGAGGGACAGAGCATTTTTGATTGGTGGGTTGGTGCTCAGTATCGGTAATGCATTCAGGTTTTGGAGGTAAATATGACAGCAAAAAGGTTTCTTTCGACTTTGACAGCGTTTTCGATCTGTTTTTTTTCGGCGTTCCCGGTAATTTCCCAAACCGCAACGGAAATATTGGATCGGGTTGACGATAACGAAATATATGAGAGCATCATCTATGAAGGTGAAATGATCATTGACTATCAGGGACGTACTTTTGTCAAAACATTCAAAGCGTGGGGCCGCGAAAACAAGGACAGTTTCATTGAATTTACGAATCCTGAGGACCGCGGTACAAAATATCTGAAAAAAGACGGCCGACTTTATGTGTATTCCCCCGACACTGAACAAGTTATGCTGATTTCCGGGCACATGCTCAAGGAGTCCATGATGGGGTCGGACATGAGTTATGAAGATACCATTGAAAATGAACGGTTATCCCGTCGCTATACGGCAAATTTCCTTCCCGAAGAACGAATTGACGGGCGGGATTGCTGGGTACTGGATCTTGAGGCGATCAAACATACTGAAAGTTATCCCAAGCGGCGTCTGTGGGTTGCTAAAGATAACTATGATATGGTCCGTGCGGAATTCTATGCTCTTTCCGGTGCGAAACTGAAGGTGCATACCCTTATACGGTCAGAACCCGTTCAGGGACAGAGCTTTCCCATGGAAAGTGAAATGCGAGATCTTTTGCGAAAGGATAGTAAAACGACCTTCAGAGCAACCCGTCTTGAGTTGAATGCCCCGGTACCCGACAAAATCTTCAGCACCAGGAATTTACGATGAAGACTCTGAATCCTCTGTCATCAAAACGGATGAATACAGCACGATTTCTTATGATCTTTATATTTTCTCTTCCTCTGTCCCTCCTTCATTCACAAGAGGGGATTGTTTTTTCAGGTGTTGCCAAATCGACGGTTGGAGTTCTGGCAGATTCATCCGAGTCCTGGAATGTTGCCGCTGAACAATATGCAAACTTCAGGATTACTGCACCTGTTGGGGAAATCGGAAGTTTTTATACGGCCTTCAATGTACTAGCAGTTTCAACTCCGGAGACAGGACTTATAACAGAAGGAGAGATTGAGCGTTTATATACTGCCTTCAGATTCGATGCGACTGATGTAAATTTGGGCCTTATGCGCATTCCTTTTGGTTATGGGATGGGTATTCGCCCGACTGATATTATTAACCCTCAAAATCCATTGTTCCCCGATGCCAGGCTGCGTGGTGTATTAGCTGGCCTTATTACATGGTATCCAGGGGATGATCTTCAGGTACAGGGATTCGCAGTACAGAAGAGTAATAAGTATTTTGAGGGACAGAGCATTTCATTTAGCGGAGAGAGCCTCTTTGGTTTTTCAGTAGATCATCACAATCCGATTTTCAGTGTTCAAGGGCTTGCGCTCACTAAAATTCCTGGAGAACAGCCGGATGATTATTTACTTCATTTTGGCTGTTCCTTTAAAATTGATGTGTTCGTCGGATTTGCTTTTGATGCACTTATAACGACAGACGGCAAGACTGGTTTCGCTGAAGGACGAGAAAATGCTGCAATTGCCGCAGCTCTTAGTTGTGATTATTCGCTCCTTTCCGGGAAACTCTTTCTTCTTGCACAGTACTATTATACCAGTGCCGGTATGTTGTCTTCGACCGATTCCATTTCTGACTATTTAGAGGCAGGGTATGGGGTTGGAAGTGGAGAACTCTCAATTCAGTCTCTCCAAAGTGGTGGAACATCATTGCTCCGCAGACAGTACGGATTCTTTACCGTATTATATAATCATTCCGATTATGCCCGGCTTCAGCTCTCAGTGCTTGCAAGTCTCTGTGATGCCTCGGCTTTTCCGACAATACGGCATGAGTTTGAACCTGTGCAGGCGGTAACATTGATCTCCATAGTTGCCATTCCGCTTGATATGACCGTTCTGGGTGGAACAGAAAAAGGAGAATTTGGACCGGATGTTGTTGGTTTACATGCAGCCGCAAGTTTTTCTGTAGAATATCGGTTTTAAGAAACTCCTCTGTCCCCAATTTGGTTCTTGAATATGGCACTGCACAAAGCTTTTATGATAGTATTCGCCTATGAAAAGAACAGATTTTGCAATGAAGCGTCTACAATCAGCCTGTGTTGAAAAAGGACCGCTTTGTATTGGTCTCGACACAGATCCTTCTTACATTCCTCAACCTGTTATGGGGGGCTACCGGAGTCCTGCGGAAGCGGTCTTAGCGTATAATCGTGCTCTTATTGATGCAACTGCTCCTTTCGCCGCTTGTTACAAGGTTCAAATTGCCTATTACGAGGCAATGGGTATTGAAGGTCTTAAAGCGTATTCAGAAACATTAAAAGCGGTGAGGACTGCAGGTATACCTGTGATTGCTGATGTTAAACGTGGTGATATAGCAGATACCGCAAAAGCGTATGCCCGAGCTCATTTTTCTGGTGATTTTGAAGCTGATATGATTACTATCAATCCCTATATGGGCTTTGATACGCTGGACCCGTTTCTAGATTACGTTGAATCTGCGGGAAAAGGCGCTTTTGTTCTATTGCGGACTTCAAATCCTGGCATGAAAGATATCGAGTGGCTTCGGGTCGGTAATTCGGGAGATCGAGTACTGAATACTGTTGGAAATGCGCTTTCTGAAATAGCCGGACGATATGGCGATGATTTATCGTGTGCGCCCTTCGGTGCGGTGGTCGGATGTACCGAACAGGAGGATGCTCGTATACTCCGGGACCGTTACCCGAATTTGTTTTTCCTTATCCCCGGCTACGGAGTCCAAGGAGGAGCCGCCAGAATTGCCGCAACCTTCCTGGATCGTGCCGGCGGAACTGTCAACTCTTCACGTGGAATCCTATTGGCATGGAAGCAGGATGCGGAATGCATCGAAGCAGTGGAAAAAAATGCTCTGTCCCTCGAAATGATAGTACGTGCCGCGCAGAATGCATCAAAAACAGCCAGAAAGGAGCTTATCACCGCAAAAAATGAAGTTCTGAAATCCTCTGTCCCCAAAACTGGTGAAGAAAATGTGTAGTCCATACCCAAAAGTCTCCTGCATTGCGACAGTAGAATCCAACCAACAGATTGCTGCTGACGTTTTTTCCCTGTCTCTTACCCGACAATTATCCGTGGATTCTCCAGCCAGGAACAACGGAATAATTCCCGACCCCATTCCAGGGCAGTTTTTTATGCTTCGTGCAAGACCTTCCGGAGTTCTTCTTGGCCGTCCGATAAGTGTCTACCGCTATGATGAGAAAACACTTACTTTTTTAGTTCTGAAAAAGGGGAAAGGTACAGCTGAACTGTGTTCTGTATTGCCGGGACAACAAGTTGATGTTATCGGTCCAATAGGGACCTGTTTTCCACGCCCTGACAGCACTGAGATTATTGATCTACTGGATAGTAAAGATTCGCGGACAAAGGGAGAAGAAGGATATCCTTCTGTGGCTGTCGTCGGTGGCGGCATTGGTGTCGCCCCCGTTGCAGGATTGGCATTATCCTTGCCTCCCGGATCGTTTGATTTCTATGCATCTTTCCGATCAGGTACATATGGTCTGGAAGGAATTGATACAATTGCAAGCAAAGTGATTATTACTACTGAAGATGGATCTTTTGGGGACAGAGGAATGCTTTCTGACGTCTTTAACCCCGAATTGTATGATCTTGTGTATGCTTGTGGTCCAACACCGATGCTGAAATATATACAGACGGTTTGTATCAATTCAACTCGCCGGCCACTTGTGTACTTGAGTTTGGAAAAACATATGGCTTGTGGTGCCGGTGCCTGTCTGGGCTGTACCATACAAACAGTTCATGGTAACAAAAGATGTTGTGTTGATGGTCCTGTTTTCAATGCTGCAGAGGTTATTTTATGAAAGAAGAGAAGCAAAACAGTATCACGCAGAAATCAGATTTATCACTGACTATCGCCGGGGTTCCATTCCGAAATCCGGTAATTGCTGCGTCAGGAACGTTCGGGTATGGGCGCGAATACCGTGATGTTATCGATGTTTCACGTCTGGGTGGAATTTGTTCGAAAGGGCTGACTTTGGAACCCCGGCCTGGAAATACCGGTAGGAGAATACTGGAGACTCCTTCAGGACTGATGAATTCAATCGGTCTTGAAAATCCGGGGATCCCGCATTTTATTGAATATGAGTTACCACAGATGCTAGATCTTGGTCCAGTGGTCATTGCGAACCTTTCGGGTTCTACTCTAAAGACCTATGTTGAAGGTGCCCGCCTTTTGGATAAAAGTGGTGTTCACATGATTGAACTGAATATTTCCTGTCCAAATGTTAAAGCTGGCGGTATGGCCTGGGGTCTTGATCCAAAATCCGCCGCGACCGTGACGAAAGCAGTCCGTAAAGTTACTGACAAACCCCTGATTGTCAAGCTTTCTCCAAATACTCTGTCCCTTGTCAAGGTTGCTCAGGCAGTTGTTAACGTGGGTGTTGATGCTATTAGCCTTGTCAACACTTTCCAGGGATTTGCGATGGATATTACAACCGGAACACCGGTGTTTGACAACGTGACTGCCGGGTTGTCTGGCCCCGCGATTAAACCTCTCGCTTTGCGGATGGTACGGGATGTACTGCTAGGGGTTCCTCAGTGTTCCCCTGAAAGAAATGGTATTTTAAATTCAAATAAAGTGTCACAGAAGCGGAAGCATAAGAAGAATCGTTTTGTCCCGGTTATCGGGCTTGGCGGAATAAGCGTTTGGCAGGATGCTGCTGAATTTCTTATGACCGGCGCAAGTGCGATTCAAATAGGAACTGCAATTTTTGCCAATCCGCATGTTGTTGGAGATGTAATTGATGGATTAGAGTGTTTTTCGTGGAGAAAGAAATAATCCTCTGTCCCCATTTATAATAAAAATCCTTAAAACAAGGGCAAAAAACAAATTCTCACCTATATAGACAATATGAGAAGATCAAGAATTCTGCTTTCTGGTGCCCGGTATCACGTCACATCACGAGTAAACAATCGTGAAATGTTGTTAGAACCAGATCGGGCGAAAAAATTGTTTGAGAAGGTGCTCTATCGAGCGAAGAAGAAGTATTCTTTCTCGATTGAGCATTTTACCATTATGAATAATCATATTCATCTGATACTTCAACCACAAGACAATGAATCTCTATCACGGATTATGCAGTGGATACTGAGTGTTTATGCACTTGTTTACAACAGAAACACCGGACGATCCGGTCACTTTTGGGGAGAACGGTTTTTCTCGGTAGTATTAAACTCGCTTCAACAATATATGCATGCATATGAATATATTAGTAATAATCCTGTGGTTGCGGGACTAACTGATAATCCTGAAAAATGGCGATATGGGGGAGTTTTTCATCGAAAGAGACGATGGACTTTTTTAATAAGCACTACATTCCCTCTACACGAAATCACATAGATTGTGTTTTCAGGTTTCCTGCAAGAAATACAGCAGCTTATTATTGGTGGAAGACAACTAATTACTGTCCATGCTGGTGGTCGTGGTGTTGTCTTCATAATCCGTACAAGAGTCTGTTGTTTTCAACAAAGCCAGATGAATTGATACTCCGCAGGCGATAATGAGTAGAAGAATCTTTAGCCAGGTTTTTTCAGCAAAATACGCTGAGAACAAAATGCCGCACCAGACTAGAGCGATTGAAAATGGTTTTGACTTAGCGGGAACTCTTCCAAAATGCAAATAATTGTGTATATATTTTCCAAAAGTTTTATGCTTTGTAATCCATTGGTACAAATTATCCGAGCTTCTTAGAAAACAAGCGGCTGCTAGCAGTATTAAGGGTGTCGTAGGAACGATTGGTAAGAAAATCCCGGCGATACCAATTCCCAGAGATAAAAATCCGAATAGCACAAGGAATACTTGTACCGGCTTTGCCGGTTTCTTCCTGATGGTTTGTGTTTTTTTTCCCTCTGGCCCTCTTTTTCCGGAATTTGTTTTCAAAACATCCTCTGTCCCTGGTTTCATTCTGGGGGTTCCTTGCGCACCACGGGTGTAAGCACTGTCAACTTTACATTTTCTGTATTAATGTTATAATCAACTGCAATGATAACACTTGTAGCTCCTTGTGCAATAGGAGCAGAGAAAATTCTTTCAAATGAACTGCGGCAGTATAATTATACCCCGGTTTATAATACCACTGGTCGTGTTGCTTTTACCGGCAAAATGACAGATGAAAACGAAAATAATAATCCTCTGTCCCCCAGAGATTTTTCAAAACCCTATATTCTTGATTCCTTCACTGAGAATGATCTATTAACTATCTACCAGAGCAACTTTATGGTTCGGACTGCAGACCGGATGTATCTTCAAATGGCAGTAATTCCATGTCGCGATTTCAATGATCTTTTCGAAGGAGTTCGTACGGTCCGTTGGCAGGATTGGTTTAAGCGGGATGTTCGTGTAGTCGTGGACAAAGTGCGCATTAAGGCGAGCATTCTTTCCTCGGAGCATTCGATACAAAGTGTTGTACACAAAGCAATTTATGACTGTCTTGGAAAAGCATGGGGTATGGAATTGCTCCCTGAAACCGGCAAAACCGCTACTGTTCGGGTTTATATAGAGAATAATGTTGCCACAATGCTTTTGGACCTGTCTGGCATGCCTCTTCATCGGAGAGGATACCGTACGACTGGCGGGGAAGCCCCCATACGGGAAACCCTTGCAGCGATTTTGCTGCATATGATGCAGTGGAGGAGAAAAACGCCGCTACATGACGCTTTTTGCGGATCAGGAACCATCCCAATAGAGGCTACAATGTATGCGCACAATGTTGCTCCAGGGCTTGGCAGAAATTTTGCGCTTGAAGATCTACTTCCGTTTAGCACGGAATCCTCTGTCAAAATGATGGATAATGAGCATATTGACGCTGCTTCGCGCATCGTCACCGACTGTCTCGTCCGCGTTACTGGAAGTGACATAAGTCCCCAGGTAATAACTGCCGCAAGGGCCAATGCTGAACGGGCTTGTGTAATCGCCGGTAAAGCCATGCAAAAAGCGGGTAGAGACGCTCGTATCCCACGCCCTGATTTCACTGTGTCAGACTTTAAAGAGCTTGCAGCTCCGTACGACAATGGAATTATCCTTTCCAATCCGCCGTATGGTGAACGAATTGGGGACAGAGGATCCGCCTCAGAGCTGTATTCATCAATGCACTCCCTGTTTCTGGATTTTCCAGGATGGGATTTTGGTTTTATTACCAGTCATGAGGATTTTGAGGAATCTATTGGGAAAAAAGCTTCCAAGGTACGTAATTTGAAGAGCGGAAATCTGGAGACACGCTTTTACATATACCGGTAAAGGAGATGTTTAATGGCAATAGTGGTTGAACATGAAAAAAGAAGACATGAGATTCTGGAGCGTGCCCTTGATATTTTTATCGAGGAGGGTTATGAGGATGCGACTTTTCAAAAGATTGCAGATCGTTGCGGCATTACCCGTACAACACTGTATTTATACTTCAAAAACAAACGTGAAATTTTTGTCTGGAGCATCAAGCAGCTGACAAATCGCGTTGAAAAAGACCTGATTTCAACCATTACCAATGAGTCTCTCAGTTATGCTGCCCGTCTTGAGTCTGTTTTGCATGTAATTATCGATCTTTGTACTGAGAATCGTCGTTTATTTAATGTTGTACTGACATATTTGCTTCAGGTTCAGAAGACCGGAAAAGATCCTGACTCACGAGTCAAGCGACGGACCATCCGTCTCCGCCATCTCCTTTCCAGGATACTGATTGCCGGGAAAGATACTGGTGAATTCAAGATTGACAATGTTAAAGCGGCAAACGAGCTATTCTATGCTCTCATCGAATCTGCAATCTTTAGAATTGCAATTCTTGATCGAACTGATAATGATGGGATCAAAGAATCAATATCATTAGCAGTTCGCTCCATTTCGACATAACCCTTGACTTTTGTCATAAAAAAAGTACAATAACAACGAGCTATTATGACGTTATGACGCTAAGTGTCGTATTGGAGGTCAATAATGCCAGTTTTTTTATTTCCGGGGCAGGGAGCCCAATTCCCTGGCATGGGAATGGATCTCTATAACGCTGATAATGACGGTTTCATGGGTATTCGGGCCCTTTTTGATACTGCAACTACAGTTTTGGACGGGGATATCAAGGATGTTTTAAACTCCGACGAAGAAACCCTCAAGCGTACCGACATCAGTCAGCCCGCAATTACCGTGGTCTCCCTCGCAGCCGCGCTCTATTTGAAACATCGAAAGATTCTGCCAGTTGCCTGCGCCGGATTCAGTCTTGGGGAATTCCCCGCTCTTGCCATCTCAGGAGTAATTACCATCGAAGACACCATTCGACTTACTTTGGGCCGTGGACAAATTATGCAGGAAGCATGTGATTCTCTTCTTGAAAAATCCTCTGTCCCTCCCGGGATGATGGCCGTTCTTGGATTGTCCCCAGAACAAATAGACACTGTTTTGGATGATTTCCCGGGAACGGATATTTTCGCTGCTAATTATAACAGTCCGAAACAGACGGTAATTTCCGGAAATGCAAATGCTCTGTCCCTCGCGGAGGAGAATTTCAAAAAAGCTGGAGCAAAACGGGTAATCCGCCTCAAAGTGTCCGGTCCTTTTCATTCACCGCTCATGCAGGAAGCCGCGGACAGGTTTTCCCGTCTGCTTGAAGGATTTACCTTTAATGACCCGGTTCTGCCGCTTTTTTCCAATGTAACTGGTGAACGGATCACTACGGGGACAGAGGCAAAGAAAAATGCTGTTTTACATATTTCCAATCCTGTCCGCTGGACAAGAGAGGAAGCGGCTATCGCCACCCTGATGGCGGAGAAGAATGAGGACACACTAATTGAGGTCGGCCCGGGTAAAGTTTTGACCGGATTGTGGCGGGATTCGGGGCAATCCGGATCCTCTGTCCCCTACAGAGACTATATACAGGCACACGCCTGAATCTTTAAATAACTGGAGATGAGTATGCTGCTTAAAGGCAAAACTGCCCTGGTAACCGGGGCGAGCCGTGGAATAGGTAAAGAAATCGCGAAACGTTTTATTGAGGAAGGTGCAACCGTATGGGGCCTGGCGACAAAGTCGTCCCCTGGTGCTGCTGAACTCGCAGAGCTGGCTGCTAAAAATGGGAGCGTGTATCACGAGCTGATAGCGGATATTAGCAATCCCGAGTCGGTACAGCCGGTGATAACCGCTGCTGTTAAGGAATCCGGTGGTTTTTCGATTCTGGTAAACAATGCCGGTATCACCAAGGATGGCCTTTCGTTCCGCATGAAACTTGAGGATTGGGAAAATGTTCTCAAAATCAATCTTACCGGGACATTCCTGGTAACCCAGATTGTTTCGAGTGACATGATTCGCAAACGAGCGGGTTCCATCATTAATATGTCCAGCATCATCGGCCTGCATGGTCAGGGCGGACAGGTGAATTACGCCGCCAGCAAGGCGGGTCTCATCGGCTATTCCAAAAGCCTCGCTAAGGAAACAGCCGGACGCGGTGTTCGTGTCAATGTGGTTGCTCCCGGGTATATCGAAACTGAAATGACAGATGCAATTCCTGAAGAAGCACGGAAAACCTGGCTTGAGTCAATCCCGATGAAGACGCCGGGAACGGTTACAGATGTCGCAGACACGGTTATTTTCCTCGCTTCAGATCTTTCAAAATACATAACCGCGCAGGTAATCGGCGTTGATGGAGGGATGGGCGCATGAAACGACGTGTTGTAGTTACCGGACTCGGTGCCGTTACCCCGATAGGGAATACCGTAGATGAAACCTGGGCATCCATTCGCGCAGGAAAATGCGGTGTTGGACCTATTACCCAGTTTGATGCCAGTAATCACAAGGTCCAGATCGCGGCAGAAGTGAAAAATTTTGAGCCGTCTCCCTGGGTTGACCGTAAAGACAGCCGAAAGATGGCCCGGTTCACCCAGTTTGTAGCTGTCGCGGCAGCCCAGGCAATCGCAGATGCCGGATTTGATAAAGAAGCGATTGCAAAGGTCAAGTCCGGAATTACGATCGGAAACGGGATCGGTGGCTTTGAAGTTATTGAAGCCTCAATGAAGAAGTATTTTGAAGCAGGACCTGCCCGGATTCCACCGTTGAGTATTCCGACCCTTATATCCAATGAAGGCGCTGGAAATATCAGTATGATGTATGGAATTACCGGTGCTTCCTGGACTCTGGCAACCGCCTGTGCCTCCAGTACCGACTCGCTCGGATTAGCGCTTGACCAGATCCGCTCCGGCCGGCTTGACGTGTGTGTCGCTGGAGGGACAGAGGCCGCAGTTACCGGCTTTGGCATCGGCGGTTTTCCCGCCCTGAAGGCTCTGGCGTCATCATTTCCCGATAATCCGCAGAAGGCACGCCGTCCCTTCGACCGGGACCGGGAAGGGTTCATTATGGGTGAAGGCGCCGGCATTCTAATCCTGGAAGAACTTGAACACGCAAAGGCACGCGGCGCGAAAATTTACGCAGAATTTGCCGGATACGGCGCATCAAGCGATGCCTACCACATAACCAGTCCGAGTCCTGATGGATCAGGCGGGGCCTTGGCCATTACCCGGGCACTCGAAGATGCCGATATCCGTCCAGAGGATGTTCAGTATTACAATGCGCATGGCACTTCCACTCCGGCAAATGACCCCGCGGAAACGCTCATGATCAAGAAAGCATTCGGAGATCATGCGTACAAGATGAAAGTTTCAAGCACCAAGGGTATGACCGGGCACTGTGTCGGCGCCGCAGGTGCTGTTGAAGCAATAATCTGCATCAAATCCATAAATGACGGTTATTATCCACCAACCATCAACCTTGAAAACCCCGACCTGGAACACGGATGTGACCTCGATTATGTCCCGAACGTTGGAATTGAAGCAGAATTGGATTGCGCCGCTTCTGGATCTCTCGGATTCGGCGGTCATAATGGTGTTCTTGTCATGAGGAAGTACAAATCATGAGTGATATGAAAAATGGGGACAGAGCATTTCAAAAAGATCTCTCAAACCCCGAAATCCGCTCCGCTGAACGGTCGGAAATTGAAAAACTGCTCCCGCACCGGGATCCATTTCTCTTTGTAGATACCATAGACCAGAACGATGAGGAAAAAATTATCGCCCGGCATGTGTTCACCGAGAATGAATTCTTTTTTGAAGGTCATTTTCCCGGATATCCGGTTGTTCCAGGCGTCATTCTGGTTGAAACAATGGCACAGGCCGGTGGCGCGGGTCTTGTTAAAAGAAATATTATGGGCGGCTCTTCGCTCTTTTTTCTCGCCAGTGTCGACAAGGTTAAATTCCGCCGTCAGGTTCGTCCCGGTGAGGAAGTCACCTTGGTAATAGAAAACAGGCGGGTATCACCCCGCATGATCAAGCAGGCCGGTAAGGTATACATTGGTGAGGAACTTGCAACAGAAGCCGAGTGGATGTGTCTGGTAGGCAACAAGGACGATTTGTAGGATACGATGATAGTAAAACCAATGATTCGCAGTAATATCTGTCTCAACGCTCATCCTGTCGGTTGTGCGAAAGAGGTGGAAAACCAGATAGCCTTCGTGAAGGCGCAGAATGAAAAACGGGGAAGAACTCCCGGTGCACCGGTGTCCGGAGGCTCGCATGCAGGTGGAGAACCCGCACCGCTTAAAGCGGTGCTTGTGATAGGCTGTTCCACCGGATATGGCCTCGCGAGTCGTATAACCGCCTCGTTCGGATACGGTGCGGCCACTGTGGGCGTTTCCTATGAAAACGAAGGCACCAAAGCTAAGAGCGGTACCCCGGGCTGGTACAACAATCTTGCTTTTGACCGTGCTGCAAAAAATGCCGGTATTCCGTCAATAACTATCAACGGTGATGCGTTCTCCGACGAAATACGTGCAGAAGTCATCGAGGCGGCGAATAAACTCGGTATTACCTTTGATCTTGTAGTGTACAGCGTGGCGAGTCCGGTACGCAAAGACCCTGACACCGGTGAGCTGTACCGCTCAGTACTCAAACCCTTCGATAAACCGTATTCAGGGTGTACCCTTGATGTCATGACCGGAGAACTATCCGAAAGAACGATAGAAGTCGCCACGGACGATGAAGCTGCACAAACCGTCAAGGTTATGGGCGGCGAGGACTGGCAGCGCTGGATGACCCAGCTTGCCGCGGCGGGTGTGCTCGCGAAAGGCTGTACAACAGTAGCTTA
>CAZVEL010000128.1:0-2467 GCA_964626305.1 uncultured Treponema sp.
AATGCCCGTGTTTGCGTGTTCAACCGCGAAGGGGAGTTTCTCTTTACCTTTGGGTCAAAAGGGCCCCTGTTCAGCGGCTTTACCGCACCCACCGGTATCGCCATTATCGAAGACCGGGTTTTTGTGGCCGATTCGGTGAATGGTTCGGTTCATGTTTTTGATACTTCCGGAAATTACTCTGGTGAATTGCTTCCTCCGGGAACTGTTCCCGGTTGTGAGAGCCTGGAAGTCTGGAACGATGGAATCATCGCAGCGCTTCCGTCGAAGGCTGTCCACGTGGACACTGCCTCCGGGGCGCATTTTGACCTTGCCCGCCTTGGAAACGCGCCCATGCGCATTACCAGTGCCGCTCCTGATGCAAACGGAAATCTCGTGCTGACTGATTATCATGGGGAACAGGTACAGATTACTTCCCGCATGAGTGAACTTGTCGGCGGGCTGTATGTTCAGGCTGAACGCGTCTTCTCGGACAAATTCCCAACCGTAACGCTAGAAGTACGGGTAGAAGACCGCAATCGGAATCCGGTTGTGGGACTCAAGCCGGGAAATTTCATGATTACCGAGGGTAAACGACCGGTTTCCAACATGAAATTGCTTGGCGCCGGATATCGGGAAGACGAATGTGATATTACCGTACTGGTGGATCGCTCGGCAAATTCTGATGCGTATGTTCGGCAAATCCGGGATGCTATTACGGAAATAGCCTTTGCCATGAAAGGACAGGGAACGCTCAGAATTGTTTCGGCCGGTGCGGTTCCTGTTCAGGAAGGTTCGGGGAATCCCGCGACCGGTTCGTGGGAGTCCTTTACTCCGAAAGCAGATTCATCGGAGCGATGGGCCTTTGATCTGGGATTGCGTCTTGCTGCAAATGATCTGGTAACCGCGGCAAAGAAACGCGCTGTGGTTTTTTTGAGCACCGGAACCACCGGAGACTCGTCGTTCGACCGTTACAGTCTCAATGACCTGGCCGCCTATATGAATAACAACGGGATTCTCTTTTCGACTGTTTACCTGGAACAAAAAGCTCCCCCTGCCGAGTTTGAATACCTTACCCGGAGCACGGGAGGCGATTCGTATTACGTATATCGTCAAGAGGGAATAGCGTCCGTTGTGGAAGATATAAAGCAAGCTCCGAACGGAGTCTATGTGCTGGCCTTCGATTCGGTGCTTCCGACTGATTTTGGCCGGGAATATCTTCCGGTGGAAATTGAAGTGTACCTCATGAACCGTTCGGGACGGGATGAAACCGGGTATTTCGCGCCGCTTGAATAGAATTCAATACAGCAATTTCCCACCCACGCCGAAAGACAGTTCCAGAAGGGCATTGCCGTTCCGGAACCGTGTATAGGCAGTCCCGCCCGTAATCGACACTTCACCGTTTTGCCCGATACCAGTCGCCAAGGTATGTTTGTACTCGAATGTTACCGAGAGGTCTTCGTCGCGGGTTACCGTGCACTGCAGGGTGTCTTCACGACGTGCCGACAGGGGCAGGGTGGTTACACGCAGGAGCAGGTCATTCAGAAAAGACGTTGTGACCGGTCGCTTCCAGATGCACAACACCGTGTTGCGATATAATTCACCGGCGCCCGAGATGGATGGGGAGTCGTAATGGAACCCGTTCTGGACAGAAATGGTTGCCCCGTCGGTAAAGAAAAGTAAAAGTGAATGCCATGTGTCGATACTCCAGGTATAAAATCCCGTTCCCCAGGCAGCTGACCAGCGATAGAGCTGGGAGATTTCGTCCTGTTCATACCAGGAGAACAGGGGGACAATCCCGAATGTTCCTGCCATGTTCAACGCGGTAAATGATGTTTGAATCGAAGTTTCCCACATATCCTGTCGGTTATCCGCCGTGGCACTGGTTGTGGTTTCTCGTGAAATCGCGCTTTCAACAGACCGTGGAAGATACAGATCGGACAGACCCATACTTCTTGAACGCTGCCAGGAAAGCCGGTAGTTATTTGAAAAAAGACGGGCATTTTCAAAATTGGAATCACGAATCCTCCGGTCCATGTTGTCCGCAAAAAGGTCATACACTGGAGGGATGGAAAGAAAATAGTCCATAGATCCCAGATCCGAAAAAAGATTTTCTGTATCGTGTGCGTAATTTCCCCCTGCCGATACTGGTCGTTCACCGCCTGCTTTCCGTGTCCAGGAAGGGGTGAGTAATGTCTCACCGATACGGATCGGGAAAGCCAGTGTTGTTTCTGCACGGGTTTCATGCGAGATTGCAGTAGTCGCCCGATATCGCGCTCCTGCATTTCCAGAGAGACGAACAGCGCTCAGTGCCATGCCTGCCTGCGATGCTGATCCGGCCGGTGATACCGGTTCGGTCTGTTGTGCCGGGGCTTCTGTTTCCTGTATGCCGATTTCCTGGTCAGTTTTTTGTCCAAAGGGGGTGTTCCAGTCCATACGCACGGTGAAGGTACCGTTTCGTTCCACCGCGTCGTCTTCGCCGGGTGAAACC
>CAZVEL010000129.1:0-2130 GCA_964626305.1 uncultured Treponema sp.
GAAACCGGAAAGAGAAGAAGATTTCGGAGAGCAGCCGGAAGTGCGGCATTCTTGGTTATCTCGTTATCATAGCGTGCTACATCGAATCCATACGTGGAACCTGAAATACTGGCTCCGCTGGCTGCATCAAACTTGTCCTTGGTTACATCTTTTCCCATTGACCAGTTCAGATAATTGCCTGAATTATCTTCTTCCTCTACGTTAAACCTAAAATCAATACGAAGATCCTGTGCATAGAGTCCCGCGGCGACTATACCCAGCAGGACTGATAAAAGTACTCGTTTCATGGTAACTCCTTGTTTGAAATATAGTAAGGAGATACGCAGTTGTCAAGTTTTCTTAGTAAAAAGATGATATTATTAGGTTAATTTCCAAAGGCTTCATGATCGTACGGCATGGTCGAAAAATCAACCTGCTCAGGGGCTTCCTGTGCCCTTATTCGCCGTTCCTCGCAGGAAATACGCTGCCGTATGAAGAGCACCCCGCTGATCATGAGCATCGGAGTAAGAATTGAGAAAACAGCAAGGAGTGTATGCAACCCCCGTTCGAACAACGAGCCGAAGTAGAAACCTGCAGAAAGCCAGAATGATGTTGAAATGACCGCAGAAAGTCCATCGTATCGTGCAAAAATCCTGAACGGCATGCGAAGAAGTCCCGCTGCTATCATGACCGGAGCCCGTATCCCCATGACAAACCGGCAAAAAAACGCAATGCGGGGTCCACGACGTTTGAAGTACCGTTCACTGGCAAAGACCTTCCCCGGTTTCACCAGCTTTTGAAACAGTTTCGAGGAAAGGAGCCGGAAACCGAAATATTTCGCAACCACATAGTACACAATATCAGAACCGAATATTCCCGGATATGCAATTAAAAGTACGAAGAAAAAATTGCAGTCACGGGCATGCGCCATCAAACCAACCAGGATGAGTGCTATTTCTTCCGTGATGGGAAGCGAAAAACTGTAAATCAACAGGAACATAAAAAAACCGAGCAGAAGAAACTCATTGGGCATTACCTGCAGAAATTCCGGCATTTCCATTACTGTACAGGCCTCCAGACCCCGAGCTGTCCGCTCATTTTTGTATAACCGGATTCACAACAGTCGAAGGCTCTCGTGATGACCCAAAAAGGGTAATACCCAGACACTCATAAACCCGACGGGTGGTTCTCATAAACTGTAACACAAGAGCATACGCAGTATCCACAAAAAGCACCACTATGGGAAGAACCAGGAGCCAGTACGGAAGTGAAACAATCTGACTGTTTACGAATACGATTACCAACAGAAAAAGCATACATGCCGAGAGGTCAGGATAAACCCGTGGCCAGGCAAGACCGGTCAGCCGTACACGGAGCAGATCGCCAACATGACGGGAACCGGTAAAACCGATGGCCAGAAGACCGGTTATCAGCGCAATCCGTTCACCCAAAACGGGAGCCGTCGTAATAATCCACAGAACAATCGGAACAAAATGCACAACTTCGACCACTATTTCCCGAATTCCCATGAAGCGGTAGGTAACCAGAACCCGGAGAATCTGATAAACAAAGTTCAACCCGACACAGACTACAACGGCAGCAATGGGAGGGATCCCGAGAACAGGATGGGGAGTTGCCCAAAAATCATACCCGAGCACAAAGATAAAAAACAACATGGCCCAATAGATGAAGATGCCTTCGTCCGTGGACACCGGACCGAAGTACATGACATTGGTCTTCATTACTTCACGCAAGGCAAGCCAGTCCGCGATACCGGCCAGAATGATGACCGCGATAGCCCAGCTGAGCGGAATAACCGGAAAAGCGGCGATAGCACCGAGCGGGAAAAAAAAGACATTAAAAGAATCAAACCAGTGATCCACGAATTCACCAAGAGGACCACAACAACCCGTACGTTTTGCCTGACGACCATCAAGATTATCGACAGTATGATAAAAAAACACGGCCAGAGACGCAAAGGCGAAAACAATACGATGATGGGGAAGACCAATCCGATCTCCCAGCGTTATAAGGAGAATGAGGGCAAACCAGGACCCTAGATTGCCAATCATGCTGAGAAGATTCGCCGACAGGGCAGGCGGAATAAAGCGGAACGCATAGTTCAGCCAATAACGGAACACCTTGTCAAAC
>CAZVEL010000130.1:0-9772 GCA_964626305.1 uncultured Treponema sp.
GCACGCCAAGCCGGGGAGGCAAGCGCCCAGCTTTCAACGGGGAACAAACAGCTTCTTGCGCTTGCCGGCGTACATGTTCTTGAAAGCTCGGTTCTGGTTCTCGACGAACCGACTTCAATGCTCAGCCCGGCTGTCCGGGCCGAACTACTTGACTATCTTGATCACCGCCATCAGACAGGTGGAACGATAATTCATATTACCCATGACCGCAACGAGGCAGCCCGGTCCGACCGGGTGCTGGTGATGGAAGATGGCGTGATTGTCTTCGACGGAACCCCGCGGGATCTTTTTGCGGTGAGCGAAGCTGATCAGGAACGCTGGGGCATATTGGCCCGGTTCCCCGACAAAACAGCATCACGTTCTCTGGATGAGCCGGTATTCGAATGCCGGGCGCTCTGCGAAGGACCACTTGAAAATTTTTCCGCACGGTTTCCTCGGGGAAGCGTTACCGCAGTTACCGGTGAATCCGGCTCTGGAAAGTCCACGCTTCTTGAATTGCTTGCCGGCCTGCGGGTCCCGGACGCTGGATCTGTGGTCCGCGCCTCTGATGCGGCGCCCGCGCTCGCGGTACAGGAAAGCGAGGCCAGCCTTTTTGCCGAGTTCGTGGCTGATGATGTGGCATATGGTCCGAGAAACGCGGGGCTTTCCGGGAAACCCCTTGTGGAACGTGTTGCTTCCGCAATGGATGCCGCGTCGCTGCCCTTTGCCGAGTTCAAGGATCGTCAAACTTTTTCCCTTTCCGGCGGGGAACGGCGGAAAGCCGCGCTGGCCGGTATTATTGCGCTTGATACGCCGGTTATCCTGTTGGATGAGCCCTCGTCGGCCCTTGATGTCCGGAGCCGGGCCCAGTTGCTCGAGCTTGTCGTTTCGCTTGCCTCCGGAGGGAAAACCGTCATTTTTTCCACAAACCGCGAAGAGGAATGCCGTATTGCCGATCAGGTTATCACCCTGCCGCTTCCCGCTTCTCACCGTGAACGACCGGTCGTCCAGAAAAAACTGGACAAAGATCAACAGGCCATTGAACGGCTTCGCCAGGGGGAATCCGGTAGTTATACAAAAGGAAGCTCGGTGTACCATACCCTGTCGCCTGTGGGCAAATACCTGTGCACCATTGCGGCAATTACCGCGGCCCTCGCCGCCGAGACGCTCCCGGCAATGCTTGCCGTGCTGGCTCTTGAGCTGCTGACCGTGTTTGTTTCACGGTATCCCCTTTCACGGCTCGGCCGGGGACTGGTAAAGATTCTTCCCTGGATTGTTCTTATTGCCATTATGCAGTATGCGATATTCCGTGGTCAGACCGTTAATCCGGTTTTTTTGCTGCGGTTTATTGCCCTGTTCATTCCACTATCAGTGTTTGTATTTGTAACGAGCCATACAGAAATCATGTACGGTATAGAAGACCTGCTCAAACCCCTTTCTTTTTTTCGTGTTCCGGTACGAGACATCTCCCTGCTGACCGGTATTGTATTCCGTTTTATCCCGCTTTTGTACACCGAGGCGGGACGGATTACGCGTGCACGAATCATCCGCAAAGCCGGACGCAGTGAAAAGAAGGGACATTTCCACGGGCTCAAGTCCATGGCAAGCCTTTTTGTTCCTCTGGTAATCCGCACGCTTTCCCGTGCTGAACGCCTTGCCGAGGCGGTTACCGCACGATATTACGGCAGTGGTAATCATACCCGCTACTTTCATTGGGTTTCCGGATGGAAACAGCGAACTCTTGTTGGACTTTCCCTGCTCATATCGGCTGGGTTTATCTGTTTTTCAATACTCTTCAGGAGAAGCTGCCTGTGAGTCCGGTCGCATCCGCGAGTCCTACAAGCCCTGCTCCCTTTGAGTACTGCCCGCGATGCGGGAAGCCGGGCCTAGTGTACCGCGACGGGAAATACTGGACCTGTCCCGCCTGCGGATTTATCTATTTTCACAACGTCGCTTCTTCTGCGAGTGTCATTATTGAGCATGAGGGGTTTGTAGTGATGCTCCGGCGGGAACAGGACCCTGCCAGAGGGTTGCTCGCGCTTCCCGGGGGCTTTGTAGATCCGGATGAGCGAGCAGAAGATGCTGCCGTACGGGAATGCCTGGAGGAAACGGGGCTTGCTGTTACTGCTGCCAAATTTGTTGGAAGCTGGCCGAACACCTATACCTACCGGGATGTACGGTATAAAACCTGTGATTTGTATTTCAGTGTGGTTCTTTCAGGAGATTTGAAGGCGTTTGAGGCGGAGGAAGGGGAGGTTTCCACACTGGAGCTCGTGGCCCCGGGATCTTTTGAACCCGCTCCCATCGCTTTGGAATCCGCCCGCCAGGCATTGATTGCCTGGCGGGACGGACAGTAGTTTTTTTACATGACGAAGCAGGCAAGACCCTCTCGGGTATATTTTGCCTGAAGTTCTTTTATGGGTTCAGTGATTTTTAACTCAACCGCATCATCACAATAGATAATCATGATTTCATTGGTTTCCGGCCATACCGGACTGCCCATTTTCGGCGTTGAGTACCCTTTTCCCCAAACCTCGGGAATGATGGTGTAGAACTGGGCTTCCGGAATATCCGAAAGGGCAGACAATATGTCTTCTTCAAGAGCCTGGCTGAAAATTATCTCGATCCTTTTCACAGAATTTCACTCCTTTTGTTTTCAATACGCGAGAGCTTTTTTTCAAGTTTAAGTTGTCTTTTAATGTCCCGTTTTTCCCGTATGCGGTTAAAGCCGTAATACAGAACCGGCATGAGGAAGAGGGTCATGAGCGTGCCGAAAGAAAGACCTCCAAGTACTGTTTGTCCGATGGGCTGCACCATCTCGGATCCTTCACCGGGGAAGAACGCCATGGGCGTAAGACCGAGTACGGTAGTGAGCGTGGTCATGAGGATTGGACGGAGACGGCTTCTGGCCGCTTCCGCGCAGGCTTCCCTGAGCGCAAGGCCACGCTTCCGCAGAAGGTTTGTGTAATCAATAAGAACAATACCGTTATTAACGATAACACCGACGAGAATAAGCATGCCGACCGCGGTCATTACGTTGAGTTTTTGCCCCATTATGCCGTAAAGGAACACAATACCGATAACCGTAAGAGGCAAGGTAAACAACACGATGAACGGATCAAGGAACGATTCGAACTGACTTGCCATGACCGCGAATACCAGAATAATGGCCATGAGGATGATTATGATGAATTGCCGGATGGCTTTCATGAGATCTTCATAGTCACCACCGTATTCAATCCTGACCGACGGATCCTTCGGGATTTCCTCCTGGATGAGTTTTTCAACAGCTTCCTGAACAACATTGATGGATGCCTCCGGGGGCGTTCCTGCGCTGACGGTGATGATACGGCTCTGGTTTTCCCGGGTTATTGATATGGGAGAAGTACCTTCCGCGTACCGGGCAAAACTGGAAACAGGAATCTTGTCTCCCCCGGAATTGGTAACAAAAATCTGCTCAAGGTCGCCGAGTTTTGTCTGGTCAGTTTCGTCGAGCTTGACTACGATGTCGATTTCCTCGCCCTGTACCCGGTACTTGGTGGCGGTAGTTCCCGCGATGTTCGCGCGAATTTCCTGACCAACCGAGGATATGTTCAGTCCAAGATTGTACAGCCTCTCGCGGTCAATCACGATATCAACCTGGGGAAGCCCATCCTGGAGACTGATGGTGGGCTCGGTTACATGCTCTTTCGCTTTTTCCGACAGCAGATCGCGGATAGCTGTTGCTGTAGCACGTGCCTTGTCCAGATCCTCGGATTTGACCTTGACCTGTACCGCTTCGCCTCCACCGCCGATACCGCCTCTGTTACCGGTGCTGATGGTGAAGGTTGCTCCGGGGAATTCCCCGAAGTGCGCGCGGAGTTTCTTCTTGATATCATCTTCACTGTCTATCCGGTCAGCGAGTTCGGGGAGATTAATAGTGAGCTGGCCTTTGTATGAACTAGCGTTCCCGAATCCCCAGCTGTCGCTTGCACCGGCAAGAAGAGAAATGCTCTTGTATCCATCAATTTCCTTTATAACGATTTGCTCAAACTGTTGGAGCACCGCTTCGGTTGTTTCGAGCCTGGTTCCTACCGGAAGGGATACATCTAGGCGGATTTCATCCGAAGCGGAATCCGGCATATACACGAAACCGAGAACCGGGAGGAGGCTCAGGCTCAGAACAAAAAGACCGACAATGGTGCCAATAGTGACAAGCTTGTGCCGGAGCACCCACCGGATGGCTTTGAAATACTTTTCATCCAGCCGGGTAAAGAAATTGCCGAGACTGATATCCAGTTTTCCAAACAACCCGGTATAGGTTCGTCGGTTTTTTCCGCCGATCTTGAAGTATTTACTCGTGAGAACCGGAACGAGAACAATAGCTACGATGAGTGAACACAGCAGTGAAATAACTACCGTGAAGGCGAGACCCTGGAAAATTTCTCCGATAACCTCAAGTTCCTTGCGGTACATGATGAGGGGAAGGAATACACAGATGGTGGTCAGTGTAGATGCAGAAATCGCGAGAGCCATTTCCTGCGATCCGAGGATGGCTGCCGGTTTCGGTTTTGCCCCTTTTTCACGATAGGAGTAAATATTTTCCAAAATAACGATGGAGTTGTCCACAAGCATACCAACACCGAGCGCAAGTCCTGCTAGAGTCATGATGTTCAGTGTCATTCCAGAGAAATACATGATGCCAAGTGTAACGATGAGTGAAACAGGAATGGTGATGCCGATGATAATGGTGCTGCGCAAACTTCTCAGGAAGAGGAAAAGAATGATAACTGCGAAAAATGCCCCCTGGATGGCGCTTGATGCAACGTTGTCGACCGAACGCTGAATAATATCGGTAGTATTCCTTGTTTCGGTGATGGTAATGTCTGATGGAGCATTGCTGATGATCTCCGCCATGCGGTTTTGAACCGCTTTGGCTGTTTGCACCGAGTTGGTGCCGCTCTGCTTCTGGATACCCATCTGGACACAAGGTTCGCCATTGAAGTAATACATGGACGTTTCGTCCTTGTAGCCGTCGTAAACATTGGCGATGTCCCGGAGTCGGACGGTGGTCATCGAAGGCACCGGACCGCCGCGTTGCGCATTTTCCACTGTACCACGCTGTTTATACGATATTACAGTATCCCGGATGTCATCAAGCGTTTCATATTCACCTACAGTACTGATCGTGTAATTGAGATCAGCTTCGGTAATGGTACCCCCTGAAATCTGGACATTCTGCGCGGCAAGCATCTGACTTACCTGGGTAATGGTAAGATTATAGGCCTGCAGACGGTCGCGGGGAAATTCAATGACAATCGCTCGCTCACGGCCACCAATAACAAAGGCAGTGGCGACACCGTCAATCTGCTCAAGCTGCGGGACCAGATCATCCGTATACTCATAGAGCTCTTCCGGTGTCCGATTGCCGCTTATCGCATAGAACATGATCGGGATCATGGTCGGATCCATCTTGAAAATCATGGGCGTTTCCGCGTCATCCGGGAGCATTCCTTTTACATAGTCAAGCTTCGCCCGGATGTCGTTCATGGACTCGTCAAGATTACTACCGAAGGTAAGCTGAATGTATACCATGCTCGAGCTGCTCGACGATTGGGACCCGAGATACTCGATGCCTGAGACGCCCGATAGAGCGCTTTCGATTGGCCTTGTTACGCGACGCTCAACTTCCTCGGGACCCGCGCCCGGATAGGTTGTGCTTATGGCTACGTAGGGCAGCTCAATATCCGGCAAGAGATCGAGCGGGAGATCGAACGTCGTGTACACGCCGAGCGCGAAAAGAACAGTGAAGAGGATCAATATGGTTGTAGGCCGGTTAACGGCAGTTTTCGATAAACTCATTGAATGATCTCCTGTTCAGGAAGCGGCTGCATGCGCGAGACAATGTTGACAAGCGAGCCTTCTTCCAGAAGAGTTTGCCCGCGCACGACGACTTCATCGTCGGGAGCGAGACCGGAAAGGATCTCTGCCTTCTCATCAACACGGATACCGACCGTTACCTCCTGGCGGCGGATACTGGCGGTCTCTCCCGGTACAACTACGAATACATAATCTTCACCGAACCGGTTTACAATGGCCGCATCGGGAATTTTTACAATGTTGGAGCGATTGTCCGTTATCAGTTTGACCCGGGCAAACATACCGGCCTTTATACGGGAATCATTCCTGGTGAAACTGAGTTTTACTCCCATGGTCCTGGATGTCTGGTCAAGTACCGGACTCACCTCGGACACTTCCGCAAGAAAAGTCTCTCCCGGATAGGCGTCAAAACGGAGATAGGCTTTCTGCCCTTCCTTTACCTTGGATACGAATCGCTCGGGCACATTCATCGTCACCTCAAGTGTTTCCATCTTGCTGACCTTCGCGATGGAAAGCTGCTGGGTGACCATGGATCCCGGAACAATATTTACCGCAGTGATGGTTCCCGATATGGGAGATTTGACCGGGCTGTACTCAAAATTCATGCCCGGACGTGAAGGATCAACATAGGCGATCACCTGGTCTTTCTTGACTTTGTCGCCAACCGAAACAAGGACCTGGGCAATTTTTCCCGCGGCATCCGGGAGAATATCGAGATTGCTTTTCGCCACAACATCTCCACCGAATTCGAGATAATCATTCAGCTCACCACGAGTAGCCGTTACCGTCGTAACAGCAAAAACAACCTCCTCGGTTTCTTCGTCCGCTGCGGGATCCTTTTCCGATTCTTTCTTGTTGCAGGAAAGAACGGTACATGAAAGAACGGCGAGAACCACAATCATGCTGTATCGCCCAAAATTGATCTTATTCATACGTTTCTCCTTGTGTGTGTCCACTGCTTATCGTAAGGTAATGTTCAGCGCCTTTTCGAGGTCGAGAAGTGCCGAAAGATAGTTAAACTTTTCTGAAAGAACACCAAGACGTGCTTCAACAAGCGTGTTCTCCGCATCCTTCAGATCAAGATATTCCTTAATCCCCGAACGGTATGCCTGCTCCGTCAAGTCGAATGCTTTTTCCGCCATGGCAAGATTCAGTTCCATTGCCGTGATGGCTGCCCGGGTCTTGTCCAGCTTTTTAACCAGATCACGAACCTCAATCTCCGCATTGTCGGCAAGCTGACTGAAGGCCATAGTCATCTGTTCAATTTTGTCGCGTGTATCTGCCGCTTTGATTCCGCTCGAGGAGAAGGAAAACATTTCCATGATGTTGAAAACGAGCGAAACACTGAATGCGCCGTTGCTATCCGTCCAGTTTTCTGTATCCGTCCAGGAATCATCGATTGCCGAAAGGCGTGGGGAATATGTTTGACTCAGGGCAATGCTCGGGGTAAAACGCTGAATCTGAGTCGCGCGTAAATCTGTTTCCAGAAGCGCCCTGTTCTTTTCCATCAGAGCGAGATCAAAACGGTTTCCCAGATATTTTTCAACAAGCTCATCTGCATCAAATGACTGTGTCTCCGGATCAATGCTTCCCTCAAGTATAATTTCCGTTCCGTGAGGAAGTCCGATCAAAAATCCAAACAGATTTTTGTTCTGCTCAAGAACCAGAACCGTTTCCATTATTGACGGTTTTTGGGTTTCCACGGCAAGCTGCATTTGGAGGTATGATAGTTCGGAAACCTGACCGTTCTGATAATTAATGCGGGTTTGCTCAAGACGTTCCTCGCTCGTGGCTAGCTTGTCCTGGGCAACCTCGAGACGGCCCTCCTGCAAAAGAAGTCCGTAAAACGCCTTCCGGACATTAATCTCTGTTTCCTGACGAGCCTGCTCGTAAGTAAGCCTTCCCGCCTCATAATTCTGACGAGTAGCCCGGAACCCCTCAACAAGAGCAAGATTGAGATTGAGCGTGATATTAAGACCTGCCATTGCAGTCCAGTGATCGGATTCCGTAACTTCGGGAGACTCATACATTGGATTCATCATACGGATCAGATCTTCATACGGATTGCTGACATTATTGTTCCGTGCAAGAGTACCGGTAGCCTGGACTGAAGGAATAAAAACATTCCATGCATAATCCTTGGCCCGCTTCTTAATCCGTACATCGATTGCAGTGGAGGCCAGCTGAATATTATTCTGCATTGCCAGCTCAACTGCACGATCAACTGTTACAATTTCTGAGGGAGGATTTCCTGCCGGAAGAGAAGATTCTTCGGCCTGAATAATAAAACTGATGAACAGAACAGAAAAAAGAACTGTACACAGCCTTCTGAAGAAAGTCATAGTAGCTCCTTGTCACCAAACAGAATAAGTTTATACATTATGCGGATACTTTTCAGAATATCCTCTTTACTTTTGTTACGCTCATATTCACGAATTGTACAACCGCTGCTGAGAATCAAGGCCCATTTTATAATACTCAATGCACCCATCGTCGAATCGGATGTACGTGAGTCGATACGATCGAGATCAAAGGTTTCAAGCAACTTGCTGTGGTGGATATCTGGATGACGTACCTCATAATGATGCGTAATCATTTCATATCGTATCCAGTTGAAAACCGGAATGATGCCCGGTTTATTCAATAAATAGAGAGCATGGGCAATCATTGCCAGATATAACTGCTCCTCCATTGACTTGCCCTGTTTGACATGCTCAGAAAGTAATTCCAAAAAAGCACCAGATTCATACGAAATCAATTCAAAAAGCATGGCCTGCTTGTTTTCATAATAAAAATACAAGCTGCTCTTGGCGGTACCCATCTCTTCTGCAATTTTTTCTATTGTTACATTTTCGATACCCTGTACCTGAACAGCCCGTGCTATCGCCTCAAAAAGCTTGGTGTTATCACTTTCCTTGGCCTTGAGAGGAAGTCTTTCAAGCTCATGAAGACGTGATTCGGACGGCAAAACCAGTTCCGGGAATCCACAGGCATTCCGGTGGAGTAACTCATCCTGATACTCACGAATAATAGGAGAATCATACCCGGCAAGAAGAACCGTAATCGCGTTTTTCTGGATAGCGAGAGATTTTCGATGAAAAACTTCTGGAGATTCATTGTTTAGCTGGGAAAAAAAAGCACCTATTGGCTGTGAATTCTCCACAAGATACGAAAGCACCTTCTCGTGAAATGAATCTACGGTGATAAGATTACGAGCAAAATACATAAAATAATCCGGATGCGCACGCAAATCCCTGACCATGGCAGAGCGGATACTTTCAGGGTTATCTCTGGAAGACTCAATAGAATTGAGAAGTAATTCCATGATACGTGATTCCATAGCCTGTTCAAGCTCTGCGCGACTGACGTAGTGGCGATACAATGCCGGTTTTGAGACACCTATTTCCCACGCAACATCGCGCATGCTCCAGGTAACATTCCTTCGGGCGATAGAAAATGCGGCATCAAGAATTTGGTCTCGTCGTGAAAGATTTTTTTCCGGAGAGCTTTTTGCCATTTTCTCCTCAGGTACTACAACAGATACCATGCAATAAAGTGTTACCGAATATTCGGTAATGTTACCGAATGTTCGGTAACATTACCTTAGGAGAATTTACTAGCAAAGTCAAGCATTCTTCCGGAAAATTCGCCCCTGTGATACACTCCTTCACAGGAGAAAATATGAAAAACAAACAGCTACGAGAACTTGCCGTTTGCGGATTTGAAGCAGTACGGGCTCTTGCAGATCAGCATCCGGAAAAGATACAAAGATTGTTTTTTACCCAGGCTCGGGCAAAAACCTTTGGCGCCGTTTGCCGTGATCTTGCCGCGAGAAAAAAAGTCTATCGTACTGTTGAATATGAAAAAGAACTGGAAAAACTTTGTGGCAGTGTGCATCATCAGGGTGTTGTTGCCATGATTCCCGAGCCCGAAA